>NZ_VSZO01000006.1 GCF_008312935.1 Roseiconus lacunae
AGCCAAAGCTCTCCCCTTCGCACTTGTGTAGATACCAATGCCCAGTGGGAGAGTGAAATGACTTAAGCCGAATCTTTCGTGTTCAACTGCTTAGTCATATCGAACGTTGTACCTAGTGCTTCGTCGACCATTGAGATTAGGATTAGCCGCATGGCGTTCGCCACGGTTTCTGCGCAATAGCCGCGGCTAATCCGAGAAATGAGATGGAACCAGGCTCTATCTTGCCGTTGCCTCAATTTACCCCGATGCACCGAAGCAATTTGAAATACCTAAGCCGACTGCATTAATCTCATCGCCGCAAAGCTGGCTGCGGCTGTGTCCGCCCCAACGACGTCAATCGCCTACGTTTTTTGTTCGATCAGGCTTTGTTCGACCACTAATTCAAGCGTTTCAACACTCAAATGACTTCTTACCAAGACAGACACCAATGTTATTGAACCAAGTAAGACTCCAATCATCTTCGGCGAACCGTCTGATGAATCTGTTTCCGACCGCAGTTGCAATGATCATATTGCCACTCGTGACCATCTCGCCTTCGATTTCCCACGCCGAAGAAGGTACGTCGCTGCGAGTGCTCAGCTACAACATCAAGCGAGGGTTGGGAAACGACGGCAAGACAGATCTCGCAAGAACCGCGTCGGTCATCAATCGACTTTCACCAGATTTTGTTGGACTGCAAGAAGTCGACGAGAAGACCCAACGCAGCGGTGAAGTGGACCAAGCCGCCGAACTTGGTCGACAACTCGGCATGCACCATTCGTTCGCGCCATTCATGGACTACGACGGCGGACGGTATGGCTTGGCCATTCTCTCACGCCATCCCATTAGGCAGTCCAAGATCATTGAGTTGCCCAAAGGAAACGAACCACGTGTGGCGCTTGCGGTCGATGTCGAGCTTCCCGACGGGCAATTGATCACTCTCGTCAATCTTCATTTTGACTGGGTGAGAAATGATGGCTTTCGATTCGCCCAAGCAAAGCGACTGAAACAAGCTCTGACCGAGTTAACAACTCCATACATCCTGCTTGGCGATTTCAACGATCAGCCCAACTCCCGGACGCTCGAGTTGCTCGGGCGTGGCATGACGGAAGCCGATAAGCCGCAGGATGATTCGTTTACCTATTCGGCGTCGAAGCCTTCGATTGAAATCGATTTTATTTTCGTCGCTCCGCCGACGCGCTGGTCAATCGAACACGTCGATGTCGTCGACGAACCGATTGCCTCAGACCACCGTCCCGTATCTGCGAAAATTCAACTAAGGCCTCACACTTCGTCGAGTGCTGACGATAGGTAACCATTCAACTTCGCTGCCAAGTGGCCAACCGGACCAACAGGGTGCGACATTTTGATTGACACCGTGACAGAAGAAGCTTAGACTCCTTCATAATGTGCATGTTGCCCCCTCAAATTGCCGTTAAGAACAGCTTGTTGCCACTTGTGGCTCGGTTGCTCATCGCGCTACCGCTCGTCATGGCGGTTAGCTCGTCGGCGTTTGGTAGCTGCGGCGATTGGCTCGCACATAATTCTTCCAGTCCTTCGATGGACACTGAGACGGTAGCCGACCAATCGGCGCCCGAGCCTTCTTTTCCGCGGCCGTGCAGTGGTCCAAACTGCAAGAATGCCCCATTTCAACCGCTGTCGCCGCTGCAAACGACAGAGACCACGATCACTCCGAAGCTCTTCGGTTCGATTGGGTTCGTCAACCGAACTGCGTCTCCGCTTACTCGCAACCTGGTTCGCCCCGAAAATCGGATCGGACCTTTCTCCGGACATGGTGGACGCATCGAACGCCCACCACAATTGGCCGTCTAGCACGAGAGATCGCGCGTCGCTGATGGGTTCCTGCAGAAATTGCTAGGCGCCCACTGACTGATAAGTGTCTGCACATTGCTTCGGTATCCATCGATAGGAGTACCGATCACATGTGTGTCTTTATTGTCTGTCAGTGATCACGGGATTTCGTAGCTCTCATCACGAGATGCCCAACGCTAGGCGTACATCGCTATTGTCGATTGACTTAATCGCAGATCAGTACGGAATCGAAGTTCCGTGAGGCGAGTCAACCGACTGACGTGCTTTCCCTGCGTTTGAGAGCCAACGTTGCTGTGCAATTTCACCCGGTACAGCAAACGCGGCCTCTGTGATATTGGCATCGTTTGATAGCCGTGCTTTCTCTGCAAAGTCGTCTTAGGCGTGGTGCGCACTGGTCACATCGTGCGCGCCATCAACAGCGAGCTTCATACCGGCTTAGGTTCGACCACGTGCCCCCTGCATGTGACATTGCGACCACCGGTGCGCCCGCTTGCTTCAAACCTCGATTGTCATCTCACCTTTCGTTTCCGTGGAGTGTTGCAATGTCCAGTGCTACATGTTCGATCCCCCAAGCATCTGACCAAATGAGTTGGATGGAAAAGATCAACGGACCGTATCACCGTGAAGCCCTATGGGTATACACCGCGATTGTTCTTGCCCATTGGATGGAGCATCTCGTTCAAGCGATCCAGATCTACGTCTTGCATTGGCCGATCCCCGAGTCGCGCGGCGTTTTGGGGTTGTGGTATCCGTGGATGGTGAAATCCGAAGCGCTCCACTACGGCTACGCGCTAATCATGCTGATCGCGTTTTGGCTACTGCGAAAAGGATTCACCGGTAGCTCATACACTTGGTGGATGATCGCTTTTTGGATCCAGTTCTGGCACCACATCGAGCATGCGTTACTTCAAGGGCAGGCAATCTTTCAGCAGAACCTTTTCGAATCACCAGTCCCGGTCAGCATTCTTCAGCTGGTCATCCCTCGTGTCGAATTGCACCTGTTCTACAACACGGTGGTATTTGTCCCGATGGTGATCGCGATGTTCTATCACATGTTCCCACTTCCCGGTGAAGAAGCGCACGTGGGATGCTCCTGCGCTTGGCAACCGCGTGCCGCCAGACGAACGAAAGCAACAGTTGCAAAAGCCTAATGTACATGCCCAACACGTGACTCTAAGACAAGACAAACGATGAACCTGATTCGAACCCTAATCTCTGTTTTCCTGTTCGCGTTGCTGCTTTCGACCATCGCGGGGTGGTTGTGGGCTGGTGGGCAACCACCAACGCAAGCGATCGGATCGCGTATCGCCCTCGTCCTCTGTGCCTTCGCCGCGATCAGCGGTTTTGCCCTGTTATGGAGCGCGCGGCCCTATCCAACCGACATCAACGTCGACCATTCATCACAAGATCAACAGTGAAATCGATGCACACACAAGGTTTACGCCACACCACTCACCGCTCAGCACGGCAGATCGATCGCCAACATTGCCGAATCACGCTTCTTCGACATTTCGTTGGCGTGATGATGCTGATCGTGATCGCCACAACGGGTTGCGAATCACAGCAGTCGACAGAACCGACGGGATCTGCCGAAGTTCAGCTCGGTTCAACACCGCCGTCGGTTGGCCCATGCGACCTCACGGTAACGTTGCTCGATGCTTCCGGATCCCCACTCAAAGGTGCGGACTTAACCGTCGAAGGGAACATGAATCATGCCGGCATGAAACCATCATTCGCGGAAATGTCCGAGACCGATGAACCAGGCGTTTACTCAGGGACCATTGACTTCACGATGGGGGGCGATTGGTTCTTGTTAATCAACGCGACTGGTCCTGACGGCGTCTCGATCGAATCGAAGATCGATGTCCTTGGCGTGGAGACGAACTAGCGGTGACGTTGCTGGGCAAACGAACAGAACCGGTCCCGAATCGTAGACCGTCAATTGCGGCATCGCAGGGCTCCAAAACCAGCGACCGTCGCAGTGGCGATGTCCTGTCGTTACCGCTGATCGGTCGGTTCATTCGTTGGCGTCACTCCCGACTAGTCTTTCAGCTTCCCGTGTTCTTTGTCAGCCTCGTAATGATCGCGCATGCTTTTTGGGGTCCGCAATTGGCACCCAAAAATTTGGCAGCATTGCTCACGTGGGTTCATTTTCGGGGGCTAGTCGTCTTGGTCATTCTGCTAGCCGGAAACCTGTTCTGCTTGTCCTGCCCGTTCGTCTTGGTACGTGACGTTGCGAGAAAAATTCACGCCCCGCGGTTACGATGGCCGCAATGGCTAAGCAACAAATGGCCTGCGGCAGCGTTGTTCGTGACGGTTCTGTTTACTTACGAGCTGTTCGATCTTTTTTCCGAGCCCTGGTGGACGGGAATGTTGATCGTCGGCTATTTCACGTTGGCGTTGTTGATAGACACTCTTTTTAAAAGGGCCTCATTTTGTAAGTTTGTTTGTCCGATTGGACAATTCAATTTTTTGAGCGCGACATTATCCCCATTGGAAGTTGCCGTCGCTTCGCCGAGCGTCTGTGACGGTTGTAAATCGAAAGATTGTATTCGCGGGCGTAGGGAGGCGATCGAACGGGACTGTTCTGGCCTTCCCGTGATTCGCCGCGGCTGTGAACTCAATCTCTTTCAGCCTCGAAAGGTCGGCAACCTTGATTGCACTTTTTGTTTGGATTGTGTCTACGCATGTCCGGAAGATAACGTCGGTATCTTTTCTCGACTTCCCGGTGAAGAGTTAGCGATGACCGGATCCCGATCGGGCATTGGGATGCCGGAACAGCGAAATGACTTTGCCGGATTGACGGTTATCTTCACGTTCGGGGCAATCTTAAATGCCTTTGCGATGATCAGCCCTGTGTACGCACTGGAAAACGCAATCGCAAAGTCGACCGGACTTACAGTGGAATGGCCGATCTTGGCGGCGATCTTTGCATGCCTACTTGTCATCGAACCAGCATTGTTACTGTTCGGGGCAGCCGCGATCAGTCGGCGACTATCACAATCCACCGATTCTCTCTGGGGAATCGTCAAACAATACGCGCCGTCACTGCTTCCGATCGGCTTCGGCATTTGGTTGGCCCACTACGGATTTCATTTCTTCACCGGACTACTGACGGTAATCCCGGTCTCGCAAAACGCCGCAAAGCAGGCTTTTGGTAGTCCTTGGCTGGGCACCCCGCAATGGCAACTCGGTGGGTTACCAGAGTCGATCGTTTACCCAATCGAATTGGGCTTCCTATCGCTTGGTCTTCTCGGCTCGTGGATGGTCACCTGGACAATTACACAAAGAACGAACATCAAGTTAGAGCGGACTGGCACTACCCGCGAAATAATGAGTTCACCTGTGTATCCCAAGTCGACCATGGCAACCTTGATACCGTGGGCTGTTCTGCATTTCCTCCTGTTCGCTTCAGCGGTTTGGATCATGAACCAACCGATGGATATGCGTGGGACCTTCCTCGGAGGTTAGATAGATGATAAAGCAAGTCGCAATTCAGCTCTTCGTAATTGGTACGTTCTCCCTTGGGAGTATGACGTACGTTAATCGAGCGGCGGCGCACGAAGGGCCACCGTTTCCGATCATCGTTGACGAACCGATCGGACAATGGAGAGTCTCCGTTTGGACCGACCCAGATATCGGCGACGCGCGTTTTTTTGTCATCGTAGAGAACTCACACGGTGAACTTCCACGCACGGTTCCTGCCGTCGAACTTTGGACCCAACCGGTAAGCAAAAGACTCGATCGGGTCAGCTACCACGCCAAGAAACAAGCACTGCGAAATCGCGTCCAGTTTTTTGCAAAGCCGACGTTTGACATGCGGGATTTTTGGACGGTCGGCATTCGCCTGATTGATTCAAAGGGTGTTGCCAAACAGCTTACGGCGGAAGTCGAATCGACCCCGCCTGGGCAGGGAATTTGGGATCTCGCAATCTACCTTTTCCCCTTCTTATTGATTGGTGGAGTCTGGATTTTCGCGATGGTTCGAAGAATGAAGCAATACCGTGAGTACGCAGCCAATAGACAAGATCAGTCGGGCATTCATCAGTCAGACGCTCATCCGCGTCTTGAAGAGAAAAAATGCAGAGTGATGGTCGACGATCAAATTCGGATCGTTGGAGGGACACAATGATAACGAAAACACCATCGCGTAAAGATGCCGTCTTCATCGTAGTTGTGATTGCAGCGGTCGCGTCAATACTGGGTATCACCGTGTATTGGTTCGCGCCACGATCCGCCGAAAATACCGGTGGTATCCCGGCGGACGAAGCTACGGTCGTTGGCTTTTCAGTTGCCCTCGCCGCACTCGACGTAGAAGAAAACGAACGAGCCGTCAAAATCCTATCCCAGCTTGTCACAGATCAACCGGACGAGCCCGCGCTGTGGGCGAACCTTGCTGTCGCACAACTTCGTTTGAATGACACCGTGGCCGCAGCCGATTCTCTCAACAACGCGTTAAGAATTTCACCCGAATCAGGAGAGCTACTTCGATTGAAAGCCGAGGTGCTCGAGGCATCGGGTGACATTGCGTTAGCGATCGCTGCACTTCGCGAACTTCATCAAAGATGGCCAGACAATATTCGCGTCGCCTTTCACCTCAGCACATTGCTCGGCCAAGTCAACGATCAAGATGCTGATAACGAACGGTTGCAATTGTTGTCCGAGATTTTGAAAACGCATCCGAACAATCTGCGCGTCCGGTGTGAGTACGCACGACTTGCAGCGACAAACGGAGATGTCGAATCGTTGAACCAAGCGATCAAGACGTTTCAGCAGATGAGCGATTCGTGGCCACCCGAAATGGCCGAGCAGTTGCAGCAGGCCATCAATGCGATTGAGGAAGATGATCTGCGTCAAACCGCCGTTCGGTTAACCTTCCTTGAAAACCTTAGCAAGCCAAGTCGGGACTATCAGCGTAGCTTGAATGAACTTGGAATTCTCTCGATCGCCGCAGTCGGGACACCTTTACGATCGTTTTTAGCCCTCCAATGGCCGGACGCCCAATCGGCACCATCCGATCTGTCGATGGGCTTTGAATTCTCTGAACCGCTTGGAAAAGCAGCGCGGCCTGATTTCGTCCTTGCTGTGGAGCAACCGGGTGAGCGATGCTCAACCCTTTTGTCGCTTACCCGTGACACCCTCCACATCGGCGAGTCGGCCGCGCTGCCGTTTCCAGGAATCGTAGATGAATCTTCCAACAACAGCGTTTGCTGGGCCGATCTGAACAATGATTTTCGGCATGATCTGATTTTAGCAGGTAGCCAAGGCTGTCGTGTATTCCTCGACACTGGCACGGGCGACTATGAATCGAAAGAACTGGCCCCCGATTCGAAAAACTACCCATGGAAGTCCGCATGGGTCAGCGACGTTGATGCGGATGGCGATCTCGACGTCCTACTGAGCGATCATGAGTCACAACTTCGCTGTTTGCAGAACGACGGTAACGCGACGTTCAGTGTCGTGAAACGAATCATCGATCTGTCTGGTGTCGTCGAACTATATGAATTTGACTTTGATCAAGACGGCGATCTCGATCTCGTCACGTTAGACCGAAACGGAATTTTGGCAATAGTGATGAACCTTCGTGAGGGCAAGTTTGAGATCCAAAAAACGATCACCGATGAAACTTTTGCGGCGATTTCCATCGGGGATCACAACACCGATGGAATATTCGAGATCATAGCGGCAACCCGATTGGGATCCGTTGTCGCCTACCAGTTCATCGGAAGCTCATGGAAAGCACGATCGTTGATCGAAAACATGCATGGTGAGGATAAGCTTGAAGTTGATTCAATCTTCTTCTTAGCGAACGCGGATCTAGACAACAACGGCGCGGTCGATGTGGTCTGCTCTGTTTCAGGGAAAACTCACATCTGGCTACAAAGCCATTCCGACTCGTATCAGCGTTTAGACCAAGTACTCGAGATGCAAGTCAGCTCGGTCGCCGACCATAACTGCGACGGCCTATTGGACCTGATCGGCAGGAACTCGCAATCTGCGGTCGTGGCGATCAACCAAAGTCGTGCGGGGTATGGTTGGCATACCATTGAACCGCGTGCGAACATGGCTGCCGGTGACAAGCGATTTAACACGTTCGGGATTGGCGGTAACATTGAAATCCGCGCCGGACACCTTGTTCAGTCGAGAATGATTCGCTCGCCTCGAGTGCATTTCGGCTTAGGCGGCCACTCGCAAATCGATGTAGCTCGTTTGATTTGGCCCAACGGAACCAGTCAAGCCGAATTCAATTTGAAGCAAGGCTCAATCACCACGGCCGAACAACGACTAAAAGGTTCCTGTCCTTGGGTATTCACCTACGACGGAAAAGATTTCCGCTTCATAAAAGACTTCCTTTGGCGTTCTCCTTTGGGTCTGAAGATCAACGGACAAGAAACAGCCGGAATCACACAAACGGAAGATCGGATCAAGATCCCACGTGAGTATCTAAAGTCGACCGACGGGCATTATGACATCCGAATCACGGCCGAACTTTGGGAAACTCATTTTTTCGATCACGTCGCACTCCTGAAAGTTGAGCATCCCCAAGAGACGGAAATTTTTGTTGATGAGTGCTTCGCACCGAAGCGTCCCCCACACCAAGAGATTTTCGTCGGATCGGCTTCACAACCCCTCGTTTCACCGATCAATCAAGATGGTCTGCCGATGGGCACGGTCTTATCAAAGATCGACGGACGGTACGCAAGCGACTTTGATTTGGGGCCCTGCCAAGGGGTGGCCCAAGATCACTGGATCGAATTCCAGTTCCCCGCATCAATCAGCTCGGAAAAGCAAATTCTGCTAGTCGGCCATGGATGGATCTATCCTACCGACAGCTCATTGAACGTCGCGATCGCGCAGCAAAACAGTGTTAAACCGATGGGACTTGTGCTTGAGCGAAAAACCGAAAAGGGACAATGGGAAATGGTCTGTGACGAAATCGGGTTTCCCGCTGGTAAAAACAAAGATGTCGTGATTGAGATGGATGGTCAACAACTGACAAGCTCTGTTCGCTATCGGTTACGAACGAATATGGAAATCTATTGGGACTCATTGCGATGGTCGTTCAGACTACCGGATGAAAAGATAACGATTTCTCGGTTGGAGCTAGAAGACGCCAAGTTGCTTTACCGTGGGTTTTCGAAACTTGAACCCATGGATCGCCGACGTCCCGATACACCGATTTATCAAGTCGACCAACGTGAACAACGATGGCTGGATCTTCAAGGGTATCACACGCGGCACGGCGATGTTCGTCCGTTGCTCGACCAAATCGATGATCGCTATGTAATCATGAATGCTGGCGATGAGCTGCGTTTCCAATTTGCCGATCCCACTGGGCACGCTTCGCATGACGACGCACAAACGGTGCATGACTTCATCCTGATCGGGGACGGTTGGGTGAAAGACGGAGATTTCAATACCGCCTTCTCCAAGACCGTTCGTCCTTTGCCCTCGCATCATGCTCCAGGCGACCCGGCTGAGCTATCTCGGCTTGACCAAGACCCTGTGTTCCAACGTCATGCATCGGACTGGCAGACGTTTCACACACGCTATGTTTCCCCGGCGTCTTTTCACAACAAACTTCGTCGTCTTGGCGATCTCGACGCGAATATCCCGCAGGAGTGACTTTCATGATCCGTGCTATCACTGCGTTCGTATTTGCCTCACTTTTGTTTGGCCCGGCCGCCTACCTGCGTTGGTTCGCTGGCGAAAACAATATCGATCACTCCTCGATAAAGTCAGACCAGCGTCAGTTCGAGCGATACGGTTTTTACCTTCAAGAAACCGCCGAGCACGCCGGGATTCGCTTCATTCATCAGCCACCAAACATCGACGCAAAACTTGATCACATTGCGCCGCAAATCGCGGCAATGGGGGCAAGTGTTGCGGTCGTCGATTTTGACCGAGATGGTTGGCAGGATTTCTATTTGACCAACAGTGGTGCCGATTCAAAGAACCATCTTTATCACAACCAGCGTGACGGCACGTTTATAGAGGTCGCCCAGAAAGTCGGTTTGGCTGATTTGAATCACGCGGTCGATGGAGCTTGCATGGGCTCCGTTTGGGCCGATGTCGACAACGACGGATTCGATGATGTTTTGATTTACAAGTGGGGACGACCGGAGTTGCTCCGCAACGTTGCGGGCAAGTCTTTCGAAGTGATCGAGAATCCCGGCGACTTACCTCAATGGGCGAATCTCGGAAGTGCGACTTGGTTCGATTACGACCGCGATGGCTTGGTTGATTTGTTCCTTGCGGGATATTGGCCGGATGACGTTCGCTTGGGCGATCTCGATCATACGAAAATCATGCCCGAGAGTTTTGAGTACGCCGATAACGGTGGCCGAAAATGGATGCTGCGTAACACCGGCAACTTTCAGTTCGAGGATGTCACCGAATCGCTCGGAATCACTTCAACGAGATGGACCCTTGCGGTTGCGGCAGCGGATTTTGATCAAGACGGATACGCCGACTTGTTTCTTGCCAACGACTATGGTGTCTCCGAACTCTACATGAATGATCGAGGAAAACGTTTCCGAGAGGTTGGGAAAGAATCCGGAGTAGGATACTCACCCAAAAGCGGAATGAATGCGGCCGTCGGCGACGTGCTTAACCAAGGTCGGCTCTCAATCTATGAATCGAATATCTCAGAAGAAGGCGTGCTACTGCAAGGAAATAACCTCTGGTACCCCAGTGACGATGGAAGCCTGCGTTTCGAAAACCTTGCCTCGGTGATGGGTATTGAACAAGGTGGCTGGAGTTTTGGCGCGCAGTTCGGTGACCTTAATAACGACGGCTTCACCGATCTTTACGTCACCAACGGTTATGTTTCCGGTGAGAAGGGAACGAGCTATTGGTATGACTTTTCTCAGATCACCGGGGGACACGAGCAGATTATTTCGGACGCATCTAATTGGCCAGCGATGCAGCAACGAAGCCTTGCCGGATACCAAGCTAAACGTGTTTGGATCAACGACGGTGCCGGCCGGTTTCGGGATGTCGCACAGTGGGTCGGTGCGAACGATCGGTACGACGGACGTGCTGTCGCGATTGCAGATTTTCAAAACCGCGGCATGCTAGATTTGATCGTCGCAAACCAACGCGGGCCTGCGTTACTCTACCGGAATCACGTCAATCCTTCTCAGCATTGGATCGCCTTCGAACTGGAAGGCCAGGGGAGTAATCGCAGCGCCATTGGGGCGCAAATTCACGTGTTTTGGAATGGTCAACAACAGCTGCAAGAACGTTTGTCGGCTAGTGGATACTCGGCGCAAAACCAATCCCGATTGCATTTTGGTCTGGGAGAATCTTCATCGGTCGATCGAGTCGAGATTCGTTGGCCGAACGGTAAAACCCAACAAATCGTCAATCCAGCGATTGATCAGACCCATTCGATAAGAGAACCTCAATGAGTGGATTTCAAACCTCAACCACCAGTCGACCTGGCGATGAAGACGCATCCACTCCCAATGTTGCTTCCACTGCCGAGTTGCCAAGAATTGACGGGAATTCCGCCCCCCGCAAAGAAGCGGTAGAGGTGGCTTCGCCAAAAGAGTTTCGCTGGCGTGACTGGCTGACATTGGAAAATCGTTTTCTGGCGCCCGCTTTAATCACCAGCATTCTGCTTGCGGGTCAACTGAGCTTTGGTTTCCTGGAAAGTTGGTCAAGGACATTCACCGCGATCGGGGTTTGTATCGCCACCGAGTTGATCCTTGGAAGATTGATCGTAGGGCGATACCCTCATTTGGCGAGTGCTTACATTTCTGGAATCAGTGTGGGAATTCTGATCCGATCTCCTTTCGTCTGGCCGTATGCGATGTGCGCCGGACTTTCCATCATGTCGAAGTACGTGTTGCGAATGCACAACCGGCATTTGTGGAATCCATCCAATTTCGGCGTTAGCGCGATGCTATTTCTCTATCCCGCTGCCGTAGCGAGCTTGAGTATTCAGTGGGGAAACAGCCTGCTGCCGATGGCCGTCGTTTGGTGTCTCGGTTCACTAATCATCAGCCGTTTGAAACGATTTCATATCTGTGCGACTTATGTGTTGTCCTTCGTCGCCCTTGCCGCGGTACGAAGTTGGTTGACAGAAAGTCCATTCTTGGCCAATGTTGCCCCATTGACAGGGCCGATGTACCAACTGTTTGTTTTCTTCATGATTACAGATCCCAAAACAACCGTTCGTTCGAAACGCGGGCAGTGCTTGGTTGCTTTCTTGGTTGCACTTGTCGAAATGGGTTTGCGATTGGGGGAAGTGATTCACGCCCCGTACTATGCATTGTTCTTGGTTGGACCAATCGCGCTCGCTATTGACATGCATTTCACCGATCGTACCGAATCAGCACCGCCGACAAACATGCCGTCGAAAGACTTTGACGGTCATGCGGAGCCTGCGCCCAGTGTGAGCTAAACAACGGTGCTATTTCGAAAGAATTCCCTGTTCCCCGGGCCCAGCATTGACGACCAAGAACCGCAAGGGTTGAGCAAAACGTTGTCCCATCACTGTTTTGCTTTGAAGGTCTATCAATGCACATTCAACGTGCCGGAAGACAGACGCTGGTCTTCCTGGCGGCGCTGGCCGCCGATCACTCCGCTCTTTGTGTCGCGAGTGAGCCCCCGCCTAAAATTGTTGACGCTGCGTCGGTCCACAACCATGCGACGTCAACCTTTTTAGACACGCCGATCGTCTGTTCGCACGACGTTGGTTGCGACGGAGGTCCCCGTGAACTACTTGGGGAGTGCTCGCAACCCGGGTGCTCCTACCGGTGTTGTCTGGACTGGGAGAACCATCCGGAAACAATTCATAAGATGCCACGCCCTGGGATCTTTCCGATTCCGGCGAACGGTCCAGGATACTACTCAGCCATTGATTGTCTGATCGGTGACTGTCGTCAAACAGCGCCAAAGTCTGGGTACGCCCCGTTCGCGATCAACGCATGGCCATTTTTTGACGCCGATTGGAGATACGTCGAATCTGTCCCTGCACAAGAACGCACAGTCGTTGAACGCTTGAAGCGGTTGCGATTTCCTGACTGCTTCTTATTAAGTACCGGCGGTGAATTTTGGACTCGCTATGCACATGAGCATAACAGTCGCTTGACGGATACGACGAACGAATTCACGATCGGACATATCCGGCAATACTTAGACTTTGCGTACGGAGACTCGCTCCGCGTTTACGGAGAGTATGTGTGGGCAGACAGTTGGGGCGAAGACTTACCATCGGTACCACCGGATGTTGATCGTGGCGACATTCTCGATCTCTTTGTTGACGTCAACCTTGGTGAATTGGCGGGAAAACCCGTCTACGTTCGAGGAGGTCGACAGGAGTTGCTTTTCGGATCGCAACGACTGGTGACGCCGCTCCCCTGGGCAAATAAGCGACATTCCTTTGATGGATTTCGTGTTTTTCGACAAGGTACCAAAGTTGATTTTGATGCCTTCTGGACGAAATATGTCCCTCCCCGAGCAACTGAATTTGATAGTGCCGATGACAACCAAACGTTCGCGGGGCTATGGGGCACACATCGACCGAAGAAGGGTGAATTCCGCGACCTGTATTATCTATTCTTTGATAACAAAAATGAGAGCACAAGTTTAGGAATCAATCGGTCTCCCTTCCAAACTCATACCGTTGGATCCCGTTGGGCTGGGAGCAACGAAGGTCTGCTCTGGGACTTCGAAGGCGCATTCCAGTTCGGGCAGCAGAATCAAGGTGATTTGACTGCCGCGATGGCAACTTTGGGACTTGGCAAAAACTTTGGAAACTGCGTCGCCTCACCGACATTCTGGATCTACTACGACTACGCGAGTGGAGATGATGATCCCACTTCGTCCACTTCACATACATTTCAGCAGCAGTTTCCGTTCGGACACTACTACTTAGGATGGATGGATTTGGTCGGGCGTCAGAATATCCACGATCTCAATGCCCATCTCTATCTGTATCCTTCCAATTGGATCACCACTTGGGTGCAATACCATCGATTCTATCTCGCCGAGGAACGCGATGCATTGTACAACGCCGGTGGAGTCCCCTATCGACGTGATGTAACGGGATCATCAGGAAACGATGTTGGAGACGAAATTGATCTGGTGATCAACTTTCACCTGACGAAGTATTCAGATCTACTCGTCAGCTACAACAAACTCTTTGGCGGACGGTTTCTAGAGTCGACAGCCGGCGCCAACCAATCTGCCGACGCAGAGTCACTGTATTTGATCTTCCAACAGCGATGGTAACCCAGTGTGTTCCTGCCGCGTCTGCGGTCCGCAGAGACTGATCAAAAGCTGTCTGTGTGGGAGAGACGCAAAGGCCAACCGAACCGAGATCGCTTGCAGGCAGTGTGCGCGACTTACCACGGCATCGCTTCACTTGGCTGCCTCACTGCCGTTTTCCAACGGAAGAATGTCACGCGCCACGGGGGAACCCCCGTGGCCAGGTTCACAATTCAGGAGACACAACGCAGCGGCGCTGTAGTTCACGAATCTTCCCCATGGTCGCCTTAGCATTGGTCCGACAGTTGCTATTTGCGTCACCCTCTAGGTCTGACGCAGGCTGGGTGAAACAATCAAACCCCACCGTACCTCCGGCACCTTTTAGCCAATGCGCAAGTTCAGACAGTGCCCCCATGTCACCTTCATCCCAAGCGCGATCCATCTCGGCCAATTTTGATTCTAACCGCGACAAGAATGTGTCGACGAGATCCCAAACTTCGGGGTCTTCCGTTGGAAGATGCGACCTGATCGGAGCGAACGACGGACACTCATTATCGCTAAGTTCGTTGATGAGCTGATCGACCACCGAATCAAATCCGATGCTCGCCCTTTGGCAAAGCTGTGTCATCAACGCATACAACTCATCCGCGTTGATCGGTTTCGCGAGATATCCGCTACACCCAGCTCGTTCACACTTCTCACGGTCACCTTTCATCGCATGTGCGGTCAAAGCGATAATCGGCCGATCGTAACCGCGTTCACGAAGTCGCGTCGATGCAGAGTAGCCGTCGAGAACTGGCATTTGCATGTCCATCAAAACAACGTCGAACGAGTTTCTTGCAACCATATCTAGTGCAACCTGACCGTTTTCGGCAAGTCGGACTTTAGCCCCGTGGCGTTCAAGCAATAGACGGATCAGTTTTCGGTTGGTGTCCCCGTCGTCCACGACGAGGACGGAGATTCCATCGAAATCACAGCCACTTAGCTGTCCCGACTTAATGTCAGCTCCCGGTGGCTCATCCGATAAATCATAACGATCAGCCTGGGACAAATCGCCAGTCGCGATTCGTGCGACGAAGGTACTTCCTCGACCGACTTCACTGCGCACACTCAGGTTCCCACCGAGCGATTCGGCGATCTTTTGACTGATCGAGAGCCCAAGCCCCGTCCCACCATACTTCCTGGTCACGGTATCATCGGCTTGCGTGAACGGTTGGAAAACCGCATCGAGCTTCTCCTGGGGAATACCGATTCCCGTGTCTCGAATTTCGAAGATCAACTCCGGTTGTGACGCCGCCTTGTCAAGACTCGCGACAATCAAGACCGAACCTTGGTCAGTGAATTTGATCGCATTGCCCACGAGATTGAGGAGCAACTGCTTTAGTCGGTAGGGATCTGAAACGATAAATTCAGGAACAGCCGATTCCCATCGATAGTCGAGGCTGATTCCCTTCTCCATCGCGCCGACTCGAAGCACCGAAACTGTGTCCGATAAAACCTGATGTGGAGAACACGAAATCGATTCAACAGAAAGACACTCGGCTTCGATTTTGGAAAGGTCGAGCACATCGTTGATCAACGTCAAGAGGTGCTCGCCACTGCGACGAATAATTTGCAGGTGCTCATCCATCTCATTCGCCGAGATCTTTCCGCGGTCTCGGATCAGAACTTCGGTAAAGCCAAGTATACCGTTTAATGGCGTTCGTATTTCATGGCTGATATTTGCCAAGAATTGGCTCTTCGCTCGATTAGCCGCCTGTGCTGCCTCGGTCGCCTCTTCCAATTCTTTCTCGCGGCGGATACGTTCAGAAATATCTGATTGTGTCGCAATGAAATGAATCAGGTGTCCCTGATTGTCAAAAACAGGATCGATCTCAAGATTGATCCAGTAGGGGTGGCCGTCTTTGTGATAGTTCTGGATTTCGACACTCACGGCCTGTTCGTCTTGAAGCCGTTGAGAAATAAGTGTCTTCGTCGCTTGATCAGTATCGGCCCCGTGCAGAAAATTGCTTGGTCTATATCCGATCGCTTCTTCTGCGGTGTACCCAGTCAAATTGGTGAATCCGTCGTTGACCCATTGGATCCTTCGATCGGGTCCGGCGATGATAACCGAGTGACGAGTCTTGCTGGCGACCAACGACAACTTCGCGATCTGATCTTGGGCAAAACGCTCTTGAGTGATGTCTTGAGCCGCCGCGATTAGATAGTCCGGAGCTCCCTCTTCATCACGTACGAGCGAGAGCGTCAGCCGCACCCAGACCTCGTGCCCCTGTCGATGCAAATACCGCTTGTCAATCTCAAGATTAGAGATCTCACCCGAGGATAGCTTGGTAATCGCGGCCGAATGCAGTGGCACATCGTCCGGATGCGTGATGTCTTGAAATCGTTTCTTGAAGAGCTCTTCGCGACCATATCCGGTGATCTCACAGTACCGATCGTTGATACGAATGTAGGCCCCATCGAGGCGTTTTACAGCCATCCCCATTGCCGCTTGATTGAAACCCTCGCGGAATAGTCTGTCACTGGCTTCGGCCGAACGAAGTGCATTGTTTAGCAGAACCGATTGACGTGCCAGCGAGCGCATTTCTCTGATACTTTGTTGGATGATCACCAACAAAAAGACAACTTCAAAGACAACCCATGCGGCATGTTCGAGCCAACGCCATTGTGAAGCCGTCGCGACGCCGAACACTGATTCGGGCCACCAAACGCCACGGACAAAATGATCAATCGCGACGATCAACGTTGAAGGAAACATGACCCAGGGATCGCGGTACGCCGCCAAAAATGCCAGCGATCCAAAGACATGGAAATGAGTCTCGATGCGGCCGCCGGTGAGATGGATTAGCAAAGAGGAATACAGCGTTTGACTACATGCAATCACGATCCGAGTTGCGCGGCGACCGGGGTAGAGCACGGTCATCGCAACAGGAAATAAAGTCAAGATTCCTCCACCAATCAACGCCATCATGACGTGAGGGTGAATTTCACTCTGAGCTCCGACCCAGGTTCTCGGAGAAACGATCAATGCGACCGCGATTCCGAAGAACCATTGCAACACCATCAGGATGGCAAACATGCGATCGGTGCGCTGGTGGATCACGCGAAATTGTGCGCGCAGTTTCTCCTGGACTGCCGCTTTGATCCCCAAGTCTCGGTGATTCGAAATATCGGTGTTGTGGTTTAGCATGGTAAACAGACTGGACTTGCCCAAAACGGTTTGATCCTGGTCGACGCTCAGGAAGATGAATCCAAACAAAGACGACATCCAAAAACAGGTGTCGATTCCATCGAACCGTGATCGTCATGGTGCAGAAGTGCGTGCAATCGATCGGCACCGAGACTCGATCCCTCATGGCCACGCGAGATCGTAACTCCCCCTGAGAATTGCAAGTGACCGTCGATTCGATAGAGCATGACCGTTCCACTCGTGATCGCTCCAAAAGAACTTGAAATATGACCGTCGTAATCCCAGACGACTTCAGCGTTGGGAAGGTTTGCAGCGCGGCGTACCGTTTGACTGTCTAGCCAACGCTGGTCTGCGTCCGTCGGTAGTGAAGCGACAACGAAACATTTTGGAAGTTGCGATGCGTCCAACGCTCGACCGGTCAACGTCTTTTCCAATTCAACGATGGTTGCTCGAGTACAAGGGCACCTGGGATGAAGGAACAAAATCAAGGTGGCGCGATCATCTGATTTGACGACTTCACTCGCGGCTGGCCATCGGCTCGGTACAGCGTTCACCGATTTAGCATTGACTGAGAACTCGTGTTGAGTCGACCATGTCCACACTCCGACGACAGCACAGCCCCATAGCGAGATCGCTAGACTCCAATCTTTCGGTGACAATTCGGGGTGGTTCATAGGATTCGGTCAGAAGTGGGGGCGTGGGTGGGCCGTTGAGCTTCAGAGAAGACCGAGAAACCTAGGTCGCCTTCCATCGACGACAAACGGACATTCGAAACGAGGGAGAATTCTCGCCACAATGCAGACAGATGCGATGACGGTTTACCCGACGATCGTCGGCAAGACGCCACTGTGACGGAGTTACTGAAGCGAACGCCGAAATTCCCTTTCGATGATCGAGTTGGACGATCGGCAGAGACACAAGGCAAACAAGTTGGAACCTCGTCACCGGGCGCCGCGAAAGTGATACACCTAAGGTCGAAATCGTTTTCGTTTTAGCTGCAATGTGCTTCTGACTGAAGCGACAATCGCACTCATTCCAAGCGTCGACGAAAACTTGCAAGCAGACAATCAACCGTTGGTGATCAACGCCCCCAGAGACACGCTGAATCTCAGCGAAATAGTCAGTCGCCATGATCAAACAATCCGGAGACGGCGCATCCGGAGACGGCGCATCCGGGGGCAATGGAGTCTCTGGGTGGTCGGTTAAATATCCCGCGCTGACCAGGGAAGAAGGCCCTATGACCTGGACACTGAGTCCACATCAGCACACAGCGAGAACAACCGCGCGTACCTCTTACAAAGCAAACACGTACGGCGATTCTCCATCACCCCCAAAAATAACAACGGCGAGGGTACATTGTTGTTCATGCCCCACGAACTATACCCCCGCCGTTGATGCGGGACTCTAACGAAAGAACGAACTCAAGAAAAGCGATTCAGCACCACAATTTTCCGCGACTTTCGGATATCCACATTCATTCTCAAAGGTTGAGAGACTTGTCCCGCTTCATCTCGATTCCTGGACACACCCAATGCAGAACGTGTTGACTGAGGCAGCGATCGCTTTTCGATTTCGTTTTCTGTTACCACCTAGATGGGTTCGTCATCGCATTACGAACGATGGATCAGATCGCTTGATTGGAATCTCGTCGATATTGCAACGATCCTGCATCATCAGATCCCTGCAACGGCGTATGCGCTGACACTAACACATTCGGTGGATGCTCGAGTGAGTCCAAAAGGTCAGTCACATACGACAGATGAGACTCAATCGCAATCGCACCTGCCATGTGATCGAGCCCGAGTTTCAAAAGGATGCTTCTTCTCCGATTTTCAACCGTGCGCATCGAAACGCGAAGTTCTTTCGCAATCTGTTTGTTGAGATAGCCCTTAGCAATCATGCGGAGCACAGGGCGATCACGATGTGATAGCTCCGAGACCCGTTTTGCCAGCTCGGATTGTGACTTCCTAAGACGTTGATAGTGTCGATACCAAGCGGTCACGTCCTGAGCCATCCCGCGACTCCGGTAAACACGACCGGCCTCGTTTTTCTCACCATACGTTTGAACGGCGAGAACACGTTCCGCACCGCGAATGTCGCGGACAGCCCGCAAGTGACTTTGCCTTCCGTCGGTATTGAATCGTTGTTCGTGCGTAACCGCCAAATCAATATTGGCCTCGTGTTCGGCAACCAAGAAATCAACGATTCGGCGACCGATCAGTTGATCTGCAGGGTACCCCAGCACCGCCTCTACCGAACCACTCAAAAAGGTGATCCGATAGTCCACGTCATTGGAGAAAAAAAAGTAGGGCGCACCGAATCGTTCGATCGTCGGCATCTCTTCGGTTGCTCCGCTCATGGGCTCGTGTGGGTCGGTGTGGGATCAAAATGACATCGCTGAAAAATAATGCGAGAAGGGCAATCGAACCCCGTACTCGAAACATGAAAAAACGGTGAATCTTGATTGCGCTACTGTACAGAAATTCCGGGTCCGATCTTCCCCGTCAGCACCACACAGCTCCTTTGCAATATCAAACGACGACCGATGTAAAGCCAGCGCGCCATTTCACACGTATTGCCAGGGTCGGCCTCCATTCGTTTCCAGTAGTTTCGCCCGGAAATTGATTCAGAATAACCGCCCGCAAGGTCGGCGATCTATCTGCCGTCGTCTTTTGCCTCCCTCGGCAATCCTTCGCCAACAAAAGGCCGAGATCGCGCCGCATTCTCGATGGATTCACGCGGTCCGCTCTCAGAAAAGTCTGCAGAAGTTTGCCGGACGCTTGCAAGAAGTTGCAGCCATCGTTTTGTGATGCAACGCGCCGCCGATCACAAACCGCTTTTTTTGTACCGATTCAACAGGCGAATCGCTGCTCGATCGTTCGCATCTGCGTCCGCGTGTGCGGCGTTGGCACAGGGAATGCCATACGAACGCTTCGTCCCTCCCTGAACAGAACGCCAGCACAAAGGCTCTGCCTGTGACCCTCAAGAGACAACCACCGTTCGTCTTTGTTGGGTCCTTAACGATCCGACCGTTTACGGAATAGGAACCGTCAAATCCGCAAGCCTCTGTGTCCCTTCCATCCAAGCCCCCAATGACACACCGGAAACTTTCGTTCATGCGCACCAATTTGCTACTTGCCGCTTTCGTCGCAGTCGGGTCGCTTTCGATGACAGGGGTTGGGAATGTGAATGAGACCGTTCACAACTTGTTAGGTGTAGCGACTGAGCGACCCAAACATGGAACTGAGATTCACGCTTCCAGCGCGACGATTCCAAGCCATTCAGACGACCACGGCGTCAAACCGCTCTCGAGCGAGGTTCACCACGCGAAACATAAGATTGTTGTTACCAGTCCTTTGATCAAAGATGTCACACTGACTCAGCCGTACGTCTGTCAGATTCACTCACGGAGACATATCGAAATTTGTGCGCTCGAAGGTGGTTATCTAAATGAAATCTTAGTCAACGAAGGTCAGCGAGTTTCTAAAGGGCAAGCGATGTTTCGAATTCTGCCGACGCTCTACGAGGCGCGACTCGAAGCCGACCTAGCGGAAGCTGAACTGGCACAAGTGGAATTCGATAATACACAAAGCCTGGTAGAGCAAAACATTGTCTCGAATCAAGAATTAAAAGTGTCGAAAGCAAAACTTGGAAAAGCTCAAGCCAACGTCAAGCTGGCTCGGGCAGAAATGAACTTTGCGGAAATCAAGGCGCCCTTTGATGGCATCGTTGACCGCTTGAAGGAACAGGAAGGAAGTCTTGTCGATGACGGCGCGATGTTGACCACGATGTCCGATAACAGCGTTATGTGGGTCTACTTCAACGTGCCAGAATCTGCATATCTTGAATACCAAACGGCACTGAATAATGGACAAAGTCAAAATAGCTTGTCGGTCCAATTGCAGCTTGCCAATCATACCCTGTTCGACCAAATAGGGTCGATCGGTGCGATTGAAGCCGACTTCGATAATGAAACTGGCAACATCGCTTTTCGAGCCGATTTCCCTAATCCGCACGGTTTACTTCGCCATGGTCAAACGGGAACGGTGCTGATCAACCGAACCAAAACCGATGCGATCGTCATCCCACAACGATCTAAGTTCGAGATTTTAACGAAAACGTATGTGTTCGTCGTTGGTCCGGACAACGTAGTTCATCAACGGGAAATTGTCATTGAAGACGAACAAGAAGATATCTTCTTGATCGAAAAAGGACTAATGCCGAACGATCGAATCCTCGTGGAAGGGATCCGACAAGTACGCGACGGCGAAACCATCGCCTATGACTATCACCCACCAGAAGCGATTCTTGCAAACTTGAAGTTTCACGCCGAGTGACCCTTCGAAGTTATCTCGTCCGAGCTGCCTCACACGCTCGTCGCACTAGCTCACCGGGAAGTTGTTAACCGAACCACATGGTGTGCTCTCTATCTATTTCCAACTCGCTTCAACGTACTTGGAAAACCACACTCCTTCCGACGTTGCCTTGTAAGGTTTCCAACCACCATGTTCGAGAAGTTTTTGCATCGTCCTGCATTGGCCATCGTCATCTCCCTATTGATTCTGTTCATGGGCGGGTTGGCGATCAACGTGCTACCGATCTCGCAGTTCCCATCGGTCGCGCCGCCAAGCGTTCGAGTATCGGTGTCCTACCCGGGGGCAAGTGCAAAGATCCTAATCGATTCAACGATGGTGATTTTGGAACAAGCCATCAATGGCGTTCCAAACATGCGTTACATGATGGGTGACGCGACGAGCGCCGGTGAAGGCACAATCCAAATCGTATTCGAACCCGGAACGGATCCCAATGTCGCTGTCATGAACGTCAACAATCGTGTCCAGATGGTCAAAAACAATCTGCCGCCGATCGTTGAACGTGAAGGCATTATCGTAATGCAGAATATGACCAGTATGTTGATGTATGTGAATGTGTTCAGTCGGGATCCCAACGTCGACCAGAACTACCTCTATAACTATGCGACGGTCAATATCCTTAACGAGATCAAACGAATACCCGGAGTTGGACGCGCTTCGATTCTTGGCAACCGATCGTATGCGATGCGCGTCGAACTTGATTTAGACCGAATGCGGGCATACAAGGTTGACGCCGAGGACGTTATGAAGGCGCTCGACGAGCAAAGCATGATCGGCTCTCCCGGACGGCTCGGCCAAGCGACAGGTTCGACCTCCCAGACACTCGAATATGTGCTCACCTGGGTTGGACGCTACAAGACACCCGAAGAATACGAAAAAATTATTCTGCGTGCGTCTTCAGAGGGTGAGATTTTACGACTTGGTGATGTCGCCAGTATTTCGCTCGGCTCTTCTTTCTATGATCTCTATTCTGACATCGACGGTTTACCGGCCGCGGCGATCGTCCTCAAGCAGACCCCAGGATCCAACGCAGCGGACGTGATTGCGAAAGTCAAAGCCAAGGTCGAGGAGATCAAACAGAAATCATTCCCGCCCGGAATGGACTACGCCGTCACCTACGACGTTTCAAATTTTTTGGACGCATCGATCGAAAAAGTATTACACACGCTGTTTGAAGCGTTTGTCCTTGTCTCACTAGTCGTCTATCTATTCCTCGGTGATTTCCGTAGCACACTCATCCCGACGATCGCGGTCCCGGTTTCATTGATCGGCACATTCTTTTTCATGCTGATGTTTGGGATGTCGATCAACCTGATCACGTTATTCGCACTCGTCCTTGCCATTGGTGTCGTCGTCGACGATGCGATCGTTGTCGTCGAAGCGGTTCATGAGAAGATGCATTCGAAACATTTGGGACCGTATCAAGCTACTCGTGAGGTAGTGCGGGAAATCAGCGGAGCCATCATCGCGATTACATTGGTCATGACCGCCGTTTTTATTCCGGTAACATTCATGACTGGACCGGTTGGTGTCTTCTATAGACAATTCGCACTCACGATGGCGATGTCAATCGTCATCTCCGGAGTGGTCGCCCTCTCCTTAACGCCGGTCTTGTGTGCAATGATTTTGAAGCCACATGATCAGGACCGCCAGCCTGCGATCGTCGCCAGACTAAATCAAATATTTCACAGACTTGCCGGTCGCTACGCATTTCTTGTTCGGGCTGGAGTGTGTTCGCTTTTTGGTGTCGCGATCGCATTGCTGACACGGTGTCTATTGCACATCGAAATTGTTCATGAAGTCATCGCCGAGCAGGTCGAGCTTTCAGAAGCGAGGGTTCAAATCATCGCCGCGATCGTCGGATTGTTAGCGGCGTTCTCGCTGCGGGCCACGTTCTCGGGATACGCGGGATCGCCTCAGTGTCGAGGTCCGATCGGCGTCTTTCTTCATGCGTTCGATCAAGGTATCGAAAGAGTGACCGGCGGCTATGCGGCCTTACTTCGATGCATCATCAGCCGAAGAATAGTCACTGTCTTGGTGATCGCCTTGTTTTCCTATGGGATCTTAGTTGTCAATAAGGTGTTGCCAACAGGATTTATCCCCCTCGAAGATCAAGGAATGATTTATGGCATCGTACAAACGCCTCCTGGATCGACATTGGAATACACCAATGCAAAGTGTCATGAACTGCAAACAATTTGTAACGAACTTGAAGAGATCACCTCGGTGTCCTCGATCGCAGGCTATGAAGTACTCACCGAAGGACGAGGGTCAAACGCGGGAACGTGTATCATCAACTTGAAGCCTTGGGCCGACCGAGAACTCACGTCCAAACAGATCATCGACGAGTTGGAACGACGAGGAACGAAGATTGCTAACGTCAAACTGGAGTTCTTTGAACCGCCGGCGGTTCCAGGGTTTGGCGCGGCGGGCGGATTCTCTGTCAACCTATTGGACAAGACGAACAGCGGAAACTATGCCGCTTTAGGCAAGGTGACCGAGAACTTCATGGAGTCGTTGAATCAGCGCCCCGAACTGAAAGGGCTGTTTACGTTCTTTGCGGCGAACTACCCACAATACGAAATTATCATTGACAATGATGCCGCGATGCAAAAGGGCGTTTCAATACGTGACGCGATGGACAATTTGTCAATCGTGATCGGGAGTACGTGGGAGCAGGGCTTCGTCCGCTTCGGTCAGTTTTACAAAGTTTATGTTCAAGCCGCGCCACAATTCCGCCGCTATCCGGAAGACCTTGACAATCTATTTGTCAAGAACGATACCGGTGAAATGGTCCCGTATTCGGCCTTCATGAGGATCGAAAAGAAACAAGGGCTGAACGAAATCAGTCGCTACAACTTGTATCCGACCGCACCTATTCAAGGGGCACCGGCAAACGGCTATAGCAGCGGCGAGGCGATCGCCGCGATCAAAGAAGTCGCGGCAGAAACGTTGCCGAACGGATTTGATATCGATTGGCGAGGACTGGCGTACGACGAAGCTAATGCCGGAAACACCGCAATCTATATTTTCTTGATCGTCGTGATCTTTGTCTACATGGTGCTGGTCGGCCAGTACGAGAGCTTTATTATCCCAATCGCCGTTCTGGCATCGCTTCCTATCGGGATTTTTGGATCCTTTCTATTACTTCACTCAATGGGATTGGCCAACGATGTGTATTGCCAGATCGGGTTGGTGATG
The DNA here is from genome assembly GCF_008312935.1 of Roseiconus lacunae. Taxonomy (NCBI): domain Bacteria; kingdom Pseudomonadati; phylum Planctomycetota; class Planctomycetia; order Pirellulales; family Pirellulaceae; genus Roseiconus; species Roseiconus lacunae. Next base: position 24,796 of record NZ_VSZO01000006.1, read on the forward strand.
CTTGTGGGGCTATTGGGAAAGAATGCGATTCTAATTATTGAATTTGCCGTTCAGCGACGCCAGCAAGGGCTTTCCATTGGAGAAGCCGGCATCGAAGGAGGAAAGTTGCGTTTCCGTCCCATTCTGATGACGTCGTTCGCCTTTGTCGCCGGTTTAATTCCTTTGGTTCGTGCAACTGGACCGGGTGCAATCGGAAATCGTACGATCGGAACGACCGCGGTAGGTGGGATGCTCCTTGGAACCCTCGTCGGAGTGATCGTTATACCGGGACTGTACTTTTTGTTCGCGACAATCGCAGACGGACGACGGTTGATTCGTGATGAACACGACGAGCCCCTCAGTGAAATCTTTGAACGTCAAAACGGTGGGATTCGTTAGCCATGCACAAAGATTTCCATGTCTTGATCGTCAATAGCGATCCCGACATTCGACAAACGTTGGAAACAGAACTGAGCGAGTTGGCGAAAATTGATACGGCCGGGTCAATCAACGAAGGAACCGACAAATTTAGCGTCGGTGACTTTCACATGGTCATCGTCGACAACAGTCTACCGGGTGAGCAACGGGGTGCAAACTTTATCGCGTTATTACGAGAGCAGCAATCGAACACGCCCCCAATCGTGATCACCCTTCAAGGAGGTGTTCAGTCACCGGCTGATGCGACTTGGCGAGGAGCGATCGATATCGATAGTCAAGCGAACAATCTTCAATCGGTCCGACATCAAGTCGTTCGAGCGGCAGAACACCATCGACTTCGAATTGAAAATCGGGAACTAAAAGAAAGAATGGCTGCGGCGGGTGATATGAGCGGGATTGTTGCCCAGAGTCGAGCCATGCAAGAGCTGGTGACTCAGATCCGCCAGCTCGCATCGACGGACGCGACGGTGATCATTTGCGGCGAAGATGGTACGGGTAAAGAGCTGATTGCGAGAAAAATCCATGATCAAAGCATCCGATCCCAAGGAACGTTTGTGCCTTTGAACTTGAAGGTATTACCAGAAGGGTTATTGGAATGCGAACTATTCGGTCAAGAACATTCCCCGTCCGCCGGTGCAGCTAGATCGAACTTGGGATACTTTGAGTTGGCTGCGACCGGGACGTTGTTCCTCAACCAATTCACAGAGATCGCAACCGAGAATCAGCTCGATCTATTCCGGGTCTTGGAAACTCGACGTTACTCGCGCGTCGGTGGAAAAATTGAGCGTCATGCGCATGCTCGGATCATCTTGGCTACCGAACGTGCTGGTTACCAGGCATCTGATGACGGCAAGTTATGGGAAGATCTTTGCGACCGACTGAAGATCGTCCACGTTAACGTCCCGCCATTGCGCTCACGTCGTGAGGACATCCCATTGTTGGTCAATTACTTCCTGAATTGTTTTTGCAAACGACATCGTCAGTCACGCAAAACCATCACGCCAAACGCGATGAAGCGGCTCGTCTGCGCTCGCTGGCCCGGTAATGTGCGTCAACTGCGAAACGCGATCGAGCGAATCGTAGTGACTTCGGCACACGACGTGATCCAAACAAACGACTTGCCGGATGAGCTATTTATCAGTGATGGTAGACAAATCTCCGTTTCACAATCACTAACCGAGATCACTGAGCGAGCTGAAAAGAACGGGATCAAGGACGCTTTGATTGCTAACAATCACCATCGAGAGCTAACCGCCAAGGCACTGAAGATCAGCGTGCGAACACTGCACTACAAAATGAACAAGTACGATCTTTACTGAAGCAATTAATCCAATATCGAAACTCGCCGCCCGTTGAAATGAGATTCGAAGGCAATCGCAGCTGGGGACGGATTCTGGTACACAAGTTAACGCCGTTCTAGCCCAACCAAGGACCACTTCTCTAGGCCTACCGCAATAAACGTCTAGAACGAAACTCCCGCCGATCCACCGCATACTTCTAAGACTGCAAGTGGTTCAGCATCAAACATCTGGCCATCGATCGCTTTCCCTAGCATCGGGCTTCGTTGGTCAAAATCAAAACAACTGCAGAGCCCGCGGCTTGGCAGGTAAACACGCGTCTTCGGGTCTGAGCATCTGGATAACACCCTCCCGCTCGCAGGAAGGTAAAGAACGATGTGTAGATACCAATGCCCAGTGGAAGAGTGAAACGACTTAAGCCGAAACATTCTTGCTCAGCTGCTTAGCACACTGCCGACTAGCACACTGCCGGCTGATAAATCGGTTGTGATTAATTCCCAGTTGGGTTCTGAGATGATCCAACTTCTCCTGCGAACACACCGGTCTATTGGACTGGCGTTTGGCTATCGAGTCGCAGATCTTGCGCGGAATTCCGGTTTGTCGCATTGGATTGACAATTGTCATGATGTCATCCGCTACGGTCTGCCGCTTTGTATTGAAACGAGCGATTTCGTTAATATCCAGTCCGGCGAAGCTTGAGCTCAACAAACGATTCCACTTGCTCACGAACGGCCACTTCGGTCGGTAGTCGTTCCATCGAACTGGCACCGTAGAAGCCGTGTATCTCGCATCGCTCGAGCATATACTTTGCGTCTTCAGGCATCGAAATCGGACCGCCATGGCAAAGTACCAAAATATCGCGACGAACACTACGTCCCGCTTCCGCAATTGCGTTGACACGCTCGACGCAGTCATCGAGTGAATTGGCAGTCTCGGCGCCGATCGCTCCACCGGTCGTCAGTCCCATGTGAGCGACCAAAATATCCGCACCCGCATTGGCCATTTTGACCGCCTGGTCTGGGTCAAAGACGTAGGGTGTTGTCAGCAACTCAAGTTTTCTTGCGGCGGCAACACAATCGACTTCCAAGTCATATCCCATCCCAGTTTCTTCCAAGTTGGCACGGAAAGTTCCATCGATCAAACCAACCGTCGGAAAGTTCTGGATTCCGGAAAATCCGAGTTCAATCAACTCACGTAAAAAATGGTCTCGCAGCATGAACGGATCGACGCCGCAGACCCCGGCAATCACGGGCGTAGATTGAACGACCGTTAACACCTCTTTCGCCATGTCTTTGACGATGTCGTTGGCGTTCCCGAATGGCAACAATCCAGAAAGAGACCCTCGTCCGGCCATTCTAAAACGACCCGAGTTGTAGATTACGATCAAGTCGATTCCCCCTGCCTCTTCGCACTTCGCGGTGATTCCCGTTCCGGCACCGCCGCCGATAATCGGGGTACCATCGGCGATTTTCGCTTTCAAACGATCAAGGATGTCGGTTCGATTCTGACGCATACAACTCGGTGTGATAGTAATAATTGATTAGTCCGTATCTCTTATCGAGCTGGGCTACTTCAGCGTCACGTTGATCGGTTCGCTCCCCACTTTGGCGTCGGTAGCGACGACTTTGTCCGGAGCATACTGGCCAGCCTTGACTTTAAATACACGATCTTTGGGAGCCGAAGGTATGAAGGATTTTCCGTTCGCTCGTACTGTGTACAGGGTTGTTCCCGTATTCGCATCGATCAATTGGACAACGGGATCGTCGACATCGAACGTCAATTTCCCCAGCTTTCCCCAGGACGGCGGGTTGTAGTTGTCGAGTTGAGAAATGGTGCGTGGCCAACCGGGGTATTGTTTGGCATTCGAATCAGTCACGTCGACGTTGCGCGGCCAGCATTCCATCGTGATCGTCCGCTGGTCCTTTTGAAGTCGAACGATTCCAAAGCCCGCTGCACGAGTGTTAAGCAGCTTGCCTGCCGGCGACGGTTCTGGATTAGCTGCCGCATAATTGGTGACTTTGTTTGCGAATCCATCCAGCTGGTCCCCGGTGTATTCCGGGCTACCGGGCTCTCGGTTTTTGCCAGGTTCGAGTGGCTGCCACCACCGTAAGTACAAGTTTGCAATCGAAGGCACACAGAACGACCAAATGGCATCACGGTGTTCGTCGATGCCATGATGAAAGATGGTCGCCAAATGCTGGTCACCTGCGAGGTGAAAAGCAAAGCCCTTGCGAAGTGTTTCGAGCGCTCGATTGCGGCCCGATTGGGGCCAACCATTAGAATCCATATCCGCATGCAAGCGTCCGTTGGCCGAACCATGAATGTGTGCGCCACCGCAGAAAATGGTTTGCGACAACGCTACTTTCATTTCAGCGTTACGCCAGTCGCCAGACCAGTTTCGCAGAAATTTTAGCTGGCGTTCTCCGAGCAATACGGCACCGTCAACGTCAACGCTGGCAGGATCGTATTCCGGATTGCGAATATGATCGGGACGAGGTCCTTGCTTGGGGACACGGCCAGCCGGACCTGTCTTGAATTTACGATCTTCAAGAATGGCAAAGTCGACGTTGCCCCAGTTGAGGTTCGTGAAGTAAACGCCAATTCCTTGGCCGATCTGGTGAGGGTCGATCGGATCGGGTAGGTGACTCGTCTGCGCACGTTCGACTTCCTTCACATAGGGAGCCGGTTTCGCATATCCACCATCGGCGGCACCGCTGAGCGTGGAAATTTTCCCACTTTCACCCCATAGGTTTGGTTGGCCGACATCATGGTCATCTGGCAGGCAAACGGTCGGACAATGTCGGATGATCTCGCCGAAATCGCGGCCAAATTTCAGCCAAGCCGCATAGTGACGATTATGGTCGTAAACTTGATCGCCGGAGAAAAACAGCAGGTCCGCGTCAACCCGCTTCACGTTGTCGATTAAGTCTTGCCGTGAGATATCACCTCCATGCGCGGGGTGAATCGAGTTCCCGGTGAACGCGGCAATCACGATCTCGCTTTCGTCGACAGGATTCTTACGAATCGTCCCTTCGTAGAACGCTTCATTGCCATGAGCGACCCGGTAGGTGTGGGCTTGGCCATCATCCCAACGTTCGACCCGAAACGTTGCCGTCCACCCCGGTTGGATCACTTCGGTACGGTCAATTTCCACCCAATTGCCTTCTCTTTGAATCTCCAATCGCACGACTTTTGGATCATCGTCGGCGAGCGGATACAACTGGGCGGTCAGCTTGAGGGTCTGATCGCTGACGGTATAGAGCGCGAAGCAGATGAGATCCTTTTTGTCGACCTTGGGAATGCTCAAATCGGGGCGTCGTGGACGTGAACGATTTGCCTGAGCGAACGCCGAGCTTCCAAAGCTCAACAACATCGCAACAAGAACCGAAAAGCGAACGATGGTCTTCATCGGGACTCCCGAAAGAAACATTGAAACGGCGGGGCGACGATAGTTTATCTGCTAACGACGCCGACGACAGCGGGCGTTTGTTGATCAGCCGAATTTCGATCCACACGGAAATTTGGCTTTCGCCAAACGAACACCAGGAACAGCGGAATCAGGAAATGCGGCGCACGAAGTACTGTCTCGTGAATGTATTGATCCGCCCCCCAGTAGATCAACGTCATCGACATCCCCGCGACCGGACGCGCCAGCGCGGTGAGCATCCCCCAGACTGCAGCATAGCCGACGGCAATCTGCCTCAGCGGGGGGACAAACAGCAGAACACAAACGGCAAAGTCTAGCACGCCGGCAGCACGCAGGACCGTTTTCGCGGATTCATACTCCAATCCAAGTGTCAGCGTCGTCATCGCAAAGAAATTCCCCGGGGTTGGCCACCATCCGATCGCATAAGATCCATGCCCGGCAAATGTGGTGACGACGGCGATCATCGCGATGATAATGGTGCCCCGATGAGTTGGTCCTTTGACGATCGCCGTTGTCAACAGTAGTGGGGATAAAACCTGGCCGCCATGTTCGATTAGCATCGGAAGTTGATACTGGGCAGAGACATATTTCGCATAACTCAATATCCCCAACATAAGCGTACTCGTCGTCAAGATCGCGAGCTGGACGTAGGACGTTCGGCGCGCGGTCAGCGAAAGGACAGCCGCTAACGCATAGAACCAACCGATCCACACATTGCAGCGCTGCACCCAACCGTCACCGGCACCCGACCCCACGAATTCGTCCCAGCTGATTCCTAACCACTGCGCTATCTGATAGGTCGAGTCTTGCCACAGTAAAACGCCGTACGGGCCTTCCCAATACAGATGCCCCCACGCCCAACCGCCGAGACACAAAAACGTAGCGAACCTTAATAGAATCATCGCTGTGCGTGGGTCATTGGCGTGGTGAATCATGGGAGAGATCGTCGAGGCTGGTGAAGGACTTTCGCGCGGTGCGGAGTCTGAAGTGGCGTAGCGTGGTTTCTAAACACGCATGATCAGTGCACGGTGATCTTGTTGCTTGAACTACCAATGCGAGCGACGGCATGGTGCGAACGACGTCGCCAAATGAAACCGTCGAGCACGTAGTGAGTGACCTGTGGTACGGCAAGCAACGGCGGGATGACTGTCTCAAGGCCTTCGAAATTCCAGGCGGATCCGAACAGCCATTCTCGTTCATGCCAAACGCCGCGATCCCAAACTAACTCTTCGACGTACGCCAGTACCCAGATTAGCCCAACGAATCTGGAGAGTTGCCATATCATTCGAGTTCGCCGCTGATCCGTCGTCTGATCGGATGTCGCGTCCGGGCTCACGGCTGCTTGCTGATACCAATAAACCAAAACAAGATACGGGATGCCATGGATGATTACATTGGTCACCGTAAATGCGTAGTCAGAATTGAACACGATGATGCCGACATACCAGCACAGGGCGGTTGTCGATACGACAAGGTCTTTCCCTGGATTCCATTGACCGGCAACGAAGCCGCGGTAGAAGGATCGTGATGCGTAAGCGACTAAACTGATCCAATAAAACGGTTCTAAAACCACGGATAAGTCCAGCGACAGTTCCGCAAAGTCATTCGCCTGAAACCACCAGAACTTCCGTGGCAGGTTGGAATGCCAGTAAACCAACGGATAAACAGTCGCGAGATAGATCGCGGCCGTATCGATCCACTTTCCAATCGCTCCATGATCGTTTGCTTTCCGCCGATACAATGCAACCCAGCCATATTGCTGCCGGATAAAGTGGAATACCGCTAGGTACGCTAAGCAGCGCCAGAACATCGCGGAACTCTCGCTATAGAACGCCCAACCAACGGTAAAAGCAAGCACCGGGGTCAGCCCATATAACCAGGGCCGACGTCGCAGTTCACCGGGATCGAAATAGACACGAAAGCCGGTTGCGTAGACGTGGGCGACATCGATCAGCAAAATCGCGATCACCCACGTCCAGTCTGGCGTGTCGTCATGCAGGACTCCGAAATAGTTCCCGATCCCTAAAAACGCAAACGCTAACAAGCAACTCCCACCGAACGTCAATACATCGATCCGTGGTCCGAACAACCACGGCAACTTTGTCAACGGCGTGTTGGAGGCGGCACGACTCATCTTTTCTCAGGTAAGTTCACATCGATCGCATCAGACTCGATCGGCGGCATCCGATAGCAGATCGCTTGCCGATCATTGCGAACCAATACGTAGCGGCCCGCGACCGTGGGAATGTTCCAAGTTTTTGAGTTTAACGCGTCCAGCCTCAAGAGCTCTTCGTAGTCTGCGAGCGATGCGTTTACAAACACCAAATCACCCTGCTCATCTTGGACAACCAGCACATCATCGACCAGGATCGAATGCCCTTCTTCGCTTCGTTGTCGCCGTGGTTGTGTCCAGAACACACTCGGTTCGGTGAGATCGACCGCCTGAAGTGATCCGTTGCTGATTCCGAATGCGACCTGATCCCGTACATTTGCGTGCGTGAATTTCGTCTTCAAGACTCGATTAGATCGCCAAACGTCTTCTGTACTCCAGCCGCTATCGCTGCGATGGACCTGAACGAGGGCACTGCCACCGCCGTAGCCTTTTCCGACGAGGACCCGACCTCCTGGCACCGGCAATGCCGACGCGCAAGTCGCACCGGTATTGGTCGATCCAGGCCAGTCAAACGACCACAACGTTTTACCATCGGTGAGACGATGCCCGCTAACAGTTTTCTCGTTCACCGAAACGACGTGCCGATCACCGTCAAAGGTCATCAGCATCGGTGACGCGTAACTAAGTTGATCGTCGCCACCTTTCCATCTGATGTCACCATTTTCGCGATCGAAAGCGATGAGTGAGAAAGCGTCCGAGGACTCCCGCGGTCCACCTAAAGGGACGATGCAAAGGTTATCGACGATGAGTGGCGAGGGGGCATATCCCCACGGAGCGGCAGCTTCAAATTCAACTTGATTCCAACCCGCGATCGAGAGCAAATCTTGTGACCAAACCACATTGCCTTCCTCGAGTGTGACACACCACAGGTGCCCCGTCGCGGTGGTCGCATAGACCTTCCCTTGGTCGATCGTCGGAGTCGACCTGGGGCCGGTTCCACCAAGGGTATTGTGATGCAAGCCTTCATGCTGCGTCATCCACTCCAAACCACCGTCGGCGATACGGTAGCAACTCAGGCATTCCTGGTCGTCACGTTGCTCGAGCGTTACCGCGAAGCCACCAGACACGGAAAAAGAGGACCACCCTTGACCGATCCCATGATCCCAAACCACTTCAACCTCGGCAGGATCCATCGGAACTTGAAACAACCTTTCGGAGATGACGCCGTTTCGTGCCGGGCCCAAAAATTGAGGCGAGTCGAAAGCGGGCTGCTTTTCCTGAGAGGCGGAGGTGCCGGTTCCGCTCTCTGATCGCTCGTCCGATTGCTTCACCGATTCGAGTACAAAACTCTCTCCCGCGGCAAAGCGAGACTTGAAGATCGGTAGCATTTCGCCGCTAAAACCATCAAACCGGAAAAGCACGACGAACCCGATCAAAAGAGCGACCAATAAGCCCGGCAAACGAAACCGATGACCGGCACGCCAATCAACCCGATAGATACTAAAGAGCAAGTAAACGGCGGTCAGACCGACCGCCCCGATGCCGATCAAGTTTGCATTTTGATGATCGAAATCCGGTGCGAGGTATTGAGCGACGACGGCGACACAAATTCCGATCAACAGGAGCCCCGACGCGACAAAGATGCTTCGCACCGCGCGCCGAGAGTCCGCTTCGGGGGGGAACATCGAGCCGGAACCTGAACTCTGATCTTCCGGTGATTGGAAGCCTTCATCGCCGACGTTGGGACTGACTTGTTCGGGTGAAGACGGTGGCTGCTGATTTTTCATTTTTGACCAATGCCGGGATCGCAAGCTGTTGGGGGACCGAGAAACGCGATGCCAAAACGGGGGGGAGAGGATTTGGCAAGGTCGACGGACGATGTCGACCACGCTGGGTTCCGCCCTTGCCGGGGTGTGAGTTAATATGTCTACCCGTTCATTCGCCGATTCTTTCCCGATCTTGTTTTACTAACGATGGAGCATGCTTACGAGACCGCTCGCCGACTGCGGAAGAACATGGAGTCGGTGATGTTGGGCAAAAGTGAAGCGATTCGCTCGATCGTCCTAACACTGCTCGCCGGGGAACACCTGCTGCTTGAAGACGTACCCGGAGTCGGCAAGACGTTGGCCGCAAAAGCGTTAGCCGGCAGTATTGATACCGAGTTTAATCGCATACAGTTCACTCCCGACCTGCTACCGAGCGACATCACTGGCAGTTCGATTTATCGCAGTGACGACCAGAAATTTCAATTTACGCCGGGTCCGATCTTCGCCAACGTCGTCTTGGCAGACGAAATCAACCGCGCGCCGCCACGAACTCAATCGGCATTGTTGGAAGCGATGAGCGACGGCCAAGTCAGCGTCGACGGTAAAACCTACGTCTTACCACAACCATTCATCGTTGTAGCGACGCAGAATCCGTACGAGTTCGAAGGCACCTATATTTTGCCCGAAAGCCAAATGGATCGGTTCCTGATGCGAACGAGCGTCGGTTACCCAGAACCGGAACATGAACGAAGGGTTTTGCAATCGCATCGCGACGGTGAACCGGTTGATTCGATCCACAGTGTAGTGACCGCCGATGACGTGCTTAAGGCGCAATCTGCGGTACGGCAGGTGCGATTCGACGAGTCACTTCAAGACTATTTGTTAAAAATAGTGGTCGCAACGCGAACGAGTGCTGATTTCCGTCTGGGGGTAAGCACACGAGCTGCACTAAGCTTTTACCGTGGTTGTCAAGCGAGAGCGGTGACCGAACAACGTGACTTCGTCATTCCCGATGACATCAAGGCCCTGGCAGTGAGCACCTTGTCACACCGCGTCCAATTGGATGACTTCGCGACGCAGTCATCGCGTTTGGTCGTCGAAGAAATGATCACGCAACTGTTGGAAACCATTCCCGTTCCGGTGTAGCGTTACCCTCATTGCGTCAACCGGATCGACCGCTTTACAAAACTTTGTAGAAACGGTCTGTCGATCGTCTTCGTCGATATTCGCCTGCGATCGGGGAGGCCATCACGGGTCGGAAAATACGTCAAAGACTGACCTTTGGCGAGACGAACTCTCGACGCAACCGACGTTGCCGAATCCCGATGGTCGAGCGAAGTTTAACAAAAGGACTCAGCGAGAGATGACACGATTTGGAATTATTGGAACCGGACGCATCACACGGCGTTTGGTAGCCGATTTGCAATCGACACCGTCGGTCTCTGTGACGGCGATCGCGAGTCGTCAACAAGAACGCGCCGATTGGTTTGCATCCCAGTACGGAATCGCAAATGCCGTCTGCGGATACGACGAATTGCTCCGCCGCGATGACGTCGATGCCGTTTATGTTTCGCTGCCACCGGCGCTGCATGCGACCTGGTGTGTCGCGGCGGCACGCGCAAAGAAGACCATTCTTTGTGAAAAACCACTCGCATGCAACGTTCAGCAAGCCGAGGAAATCGCGAACGCGTGCAAAGCGGAAGATGTACGATGGATTGACGCAACCGCCTATTTGCATCATCGCCGAACCCAGGAAATGCGCGCGATCGCACAGCGCGGTGATCTCGGGAAAATAGGTCATGTGTCTGCGTCTGTCTCCTTCTATCGACCATTCCAGGATGGAGAGCATCGTCTGGACAAACGACTCGGCGGCGGCTGTTTGCTTGACCTCGGATGGTACACGGTCAGTCTTGCCTGTTTGATGGCCGGAAGTGTGCCCGAGCGTGTCTTTGCGGATCATGCGGTGGTGGAAAATGATGTGCCGATCCGTACGTCTGCGACACTTTGGTTTCCTGGGCATGTGACGGCGACACTTTCATTTGGGTACGACACATCGACACGAAAATGGTTCGAAGTCGCCGGAAGCGATGCATCGCTCATCTGTGACGACTTCACTCGTCCGTGGGCGGACCGCCCCTCACGATTCTGGATTCACGATGCTAACGGTAGCGTGACCTCGAATGAGATTTCTGACCGCCAAGAAATTCGAATGATTGAAACCCTGGTCGGAAGTGAGTCGCTCGAAGAGTACAACCGACTCTCTTTGCTGACGCAACGCGTGCTTAGCCAACTCGATCGGTCGGCAAAACAGTCGACGCCGGTTAAGATGACCGAACCAACCGAACACAACCCCTCGTCACTTTCGGAGTCGACATGCGAGTAGTTGTTGCGATTATCCAGCCAACCAAGCTATCTAATGTGCGGGACGCCCTGCGTGAACTGGATGTCGAAGACATGACGATTTGCGACGCAATGGGCTACGGTCGTCAACGCGGGCAAAGCGCCCTTTTCCGAGGGAACGAATACAAGGTCGACCTGTTGCGGAAAGTCGTTGTCGAAATCATGGTCCACGAGGACCAACTCGAGCACGTGATCGATGCCATCACACGACAAGCGTTGACCGGTTCGGCAGGTCAAATCGGAGATGGAAAGATCTTTGTCTTACCCGTTGCTGACGTGATCGACATGGCTGACGAACATCCCGAATATGAACCGGGCTGGTAAACGCTTACCCACCAATGACTCCCACCGGCGTCCGGTCACGTCAGGCGTCTTGGCGTTTGCACACGTACTCCGTGGAGATCACTTTGACGAATCACTTCCGGTGGTCGCGGATTTCTTGAGCTTCACCAACTCCATTCGTTCGGGACGGTCTTTGTAGAAACGGTCCAACGGATAACACCCGCTGACCATCCCCTTCCGCGGGGCCGTGGTGCAGTCGCTGAAAGTTCGGCAGATTTTTTTGCGCTGTTGCGTTTTCCCTTCCAAGACATCCGCCGGTAGATCGGGATACGAAAGCACCATACGCCCCAACCCAACGGAATCGGCTAAGCCTTGACTAACGACAGCCTGTGCGACACCAGGTAAATAATCCTGCAAGTAGGTGTAACCGGAGCCGACGATGAACATCTCCGGGAATTGCTTTTTCAATTCGGCGGTCGCCATGATTTGTCGGTCGACACCGATCAACGGTTCTTCCGGTGGATCGTATCCGTCGCTCGGTGGGAAAAACGCCGGACGTTGTATGTGCGGGTTGTAATAGGGGCTTCCGGCGGTAGTACAAAGCAGCTTGATACCAAGTGACTGCATCAGATCAAGAAACTTTTTCGGTTCCTCCAAATCGATCCCGTCGGCCGCGGCGTTCGCGCCAAACACCAACCTTGGATCCCCCGCCTCCTCAGGCTCGCCGATATTGTCGATGCCTTTGTGAAATGGCAACACATCGAACATGCTTAACCGAACACCGATCTGCATGCCCGGTGCCTCCGATGCGATACCTTCAACGATCGCCCGCAAGAATCGGGTTCGATTTTCGAAGCTGCCACCGAAGGGGCCCGGACGATCGACGCCACTCAAAAGCTCGTGGCCCAGGTATCCGTGACAGTGTTTTACATCGACAAAATCGTAGCCGATATTTTGAGCCGTCTTTGCTGCCTTGATGAAATCGTCGATCAGCGACTTAAGCTCATCGTCGGTGATCAACCCCGCGTCCGAATCGATCTGCACCCGTTTATCAAGAACGGGATTGCGCTGCACCGCCCGGGGTTCCGGTGTCATTTTTTCGTTCGGCCGGGCATAGCGACCTGAATGGGTTAACTGAAGCCCGACGACAAGCCCGTCCGTCTCGCCAAACCGGTCCTGATGCGCCTCGGTCAATGATTCACGCAGGGCAGCAATATCACCGACAGTTTGCTCGGTCAAACACAACTGATTCGGATTGGCACGACCATCATGACGCACCGCTACCGCTTCTCCCCCCCACATCAACTTCGCACCGCTGATACCAAAGTTCTTCCACCGCCGGCGGGTCAGTTCGGTTGGTCGTCCGTCTTTGGTCCCATCCCAACCTTCCATCGGCAAGATGCAATAGCGGTTCCCGATCGTCAGTGGCCCCACTTTCGCGGATCGGGCCATGGGACTCTCCGATCCGCAGCGGACCACTTCCTCTCGCGGCATCCGCAACCCGAGTTCGGTTAACCGTTGGTCAAAGTCTTGAAAGGTTTTAAAACTTGCGATGCGTGGATAGTTCGCCATGAATGATCAACGTGACAAAAGGATGAGATCAAAAATTGGATGAAATAGGAGACAAGGGATCAGGTCATCGGATACAGGTCCAAGATCCGGTCGAGACGAACGATTCTTCACCGCAGACTGCGCGTCCGCTTCGGTCGCAATCTGAAGTCTGTAGGAGAGAGCGATACGATAAGACCGGGACGCAAACCTGTGATCCGAATGTGACAGCGTCACGAGTTGGCGTAGATCGGTGGGAAACGTTCTGGTTTGAACATTCCATGTCACCTAACTGTGACTTTTCTGTTGCACTCGCTCACACAACGAGCGGAGTCGCATGCACACCGATCAATCGCTGCAAGTCCTCCCGAATCTGTGACAGAACATCCAAGTCCGATGAAGGTCGTTCGGGGGATCCCGGGTATGTCAAGCTGGTTTTGATCTGCTCACGCAACTTGAGGAACATCGCGGCGTTGTGCTTGTACGCGGGAACGGGGCGACGGAATGCAAACGTCCCCAGATACTGCAGGAGATCATTAAGTTCATAAAATCGTGAGTCGCCCTGTAGCCACAATTCATCACGAATCGCGAAAGCATCCGGGGCAAACGTGCTCAAACCGAGCAGGTAGTCGCTTCCGTACATCACCATATCGATCGCCAAGTCATTGCCCGTCAGAACCTTAAAGCTCGGACGGACACGATCGCGTAGATTCAAACGCTGCCATTCCAACTCACGACTGAGCGAAGAATGCTTTGCCCCCAAGCATTTTTCGATTCCCATTAAGGCTTCGTAGACGTCAAGCGAATAGATCTGGCCAAAAGGTGCAAACATTTGGCCTAGTTCAAAGGCATAGAAGCTATCGCAGTCGCTGGCGATGGCTTCGTAAGCCTGGATGATTTGGTCGTCGCTTTGGTGCGCCAGTCCGTACGACTGGAAGATGATCGGGGTTCCACCGAATGATTGGATCTGCTCCATCGATGCGGCATACGATGATCGATCAAAGTCGGCCCCTGCTTGATCACCAACGAATGCTCCCGCGACGAAGTCTCGGCCGTTAGCAAGTGATTGGGTTCGTCGAAGCGTTTCGATACGGGTGCCAGCATCGATCAGATTTCCGTAACCGGTGTCCATATTGATCGCTGGTACCAAGTTCGCATCGAACGTCCTGACCACATGGGCATCGAAACCTTCCCAGTCGACCGATGTACCTTCGGTCAACGGTAGCAAAATCGCGGACATCCCGGTGACTTTTCGTCGTGGCCTTAACAAAGCTGTCGGTTCAATCGGTGGCATCGGTCGATCATCAAAAAGTGGAACGGGGGGAAGACACTGCTTCGTTGGTTTGTCGCTGGAACGCCTTCATCTTCCCGCTCAAAGAAGGATGAAGGACTTCGACCGCGACTCCAGGTTCGGACTCTCGGGGTGAAACATCCATCACGCACCGAAGGAACGACTCCAATACCGACGCAGCGACTTGGAGTTCACAAAAACGTGAACGTCGCACTATCCGATCTTCGGAGAGAGTCATCCAAGCCGCTAAGAAAATACCAAGAACGATTGACGCAGTCTTGGTAAACCGCCACATTCTTTTTTGCAAATCGGGCAAAATCGATGTTTGCCGATTCTCCTCGTTTGCGTCGGCGTAAATTTGGGTCCCAAACAGCCGCTTCCCCCAATTCTTCATCGCAACAATTCTTCTCCATAGCTGTTCTTCCATAGCTGTTCATTGTCCAGCCGCAACAAACTCACCGACCGACCGCTCGACGAAGACCTACCTGATTGGGGTGTGCTGGTACTTGAGAGCCACCACTCTCCGCAATTCACGATGGACTGGCGAGAACACGATTTCCTGAAGTTGGTATTCGTCCTCCGCGGTCGCGGTGTCATAGAATTCCCGGATCGTGTGACCCATTTCCGAAATGGCGAATTAGTTCTCGTTCCGCCCAAAACGCCGAATCGGATTGCCGATGCCCCCGATGCGGCGAGCAGCTTATACATCTGCTGCATCTCCGCGAAATTGATGAGTTTCGATGCGGGTATTGCCAACCTAATCAAACCCGGACTGGTGCCGACAAGCGGGTACGATGCCGGCCGAGTGGCAACCCAGCTGAGGCGAATGCGACACTTACAACACAGCCAACAGCGGTCTAAGAAGATCGGCATGGTTGCCGCTGCTTCACGCTTGATCGAATGGGTCGTCGATGCCGTTGAAGCCCAGCAAACCAAACCAAACATCCACGCAAGTGATGACCGAGAAGCGATGCAAGACTATGTCCGACGGCTGGCAATGGAATTCTATGAAGCGACGACAATTGACGACACCGCAAAATCATTGGGCATGTCGCGTCGCACCTTCACTCGCTTGTTTCAAGAAATCACCGGTCAGACTTGGCTAACGTACGTTCGAAAGATTGCCGTCAATCACGCCAAGCACCAACTTGCCCAAACCGGTTTGTCGATCGCATCGATCGCGTTCGAATGCGGCTTCAATGACCTTTCGACGTTCTATCGACAATTTAAATCTCAGACCGGCGTATCGCCAAAAGCATATCGAAAGCAAGTGAACTCATCGCCAAGCTGATCGTCAGTAGAGGTTTTGGGTTATGATCATCGGCGTCCCAGCTCTATTTTTAAGCCTCGAGACACGACGATGAAGCAACCTTCAAACTTTCGATGGGCCGTGGCAAACGCGGCCCTTTTGCTTGCCCTTATGCTTGAACCCGGCCATGCCGCGGCGCAGGAAACCGGTGCCAACGGTCAACTCGACTTTGCACACGAACTAACCGTCGCCAAATCGGGCTTTGATGGAACGATGTGTTGGGTCCACGCCCGCGCCGGGATTGTTCCGGGCAACGTGATGCGTCCCGAAGCTGAAGAGCCGAAAGTCGTGATGACCGCACAAAAATTGCTTCTTTCGGGCTCGGACGTCTTCTATCGATTGCATCAAACGACAAGTCGCGACGGGGGGCAAACGTGGTCAGACTGGGTACCGATTGACAGCTTCGCAAGAGAGACCCACACCGGACCTGATGATCCACTTCCAACGGGAGCTGATCTTGGTCTGAAGTTGTTGCAACCTGGCGACGAAACAACCGTTTGCGATTTTTCACCTCAGTGGCATGCAGCCAGCCAGCGGCTTTTAGGCATCGGACAAACGGTTTGGTACCGAAACAACCGAGTCATGCACGTCCGTCCGCGCGGGATCGCATACGCAGTCTTCGATCATAGAAGGAATCGTTGGCAACGTTGGAAGACGGTGCGGTTGCCCGACGAACCGCGATTCGTCAGCGCGGGCTCGGGGAGTCAACAACGCGTCGATCTGGTGGGAGGTGACGTCCTCATCCCGTTCTATTTCAAACGCCCCGAGGACAAACAATTCTCCTCCGCAGTGTGCCGCTGTCGATTTGACGGCGAAACGCTGCATTTTGTTGACGTTGGAAACGCGCTAACACTTCCCATCAAACGTGGCCTGTACGAACCATCGATCACTCATTTCAAAGATCGGTTCTATTTAACACTTCGCAACGACGATGGAGCGTATGTGAGCGTCAGTGACGATGGGCTTCAATACAGCGAACCTCGCCACTGGAAGTTCGACGATGGAACGAAGTTGCTCAATTACAATACGCAGCAGCATTGGGTTACGCACAGCGACGGTTTGTATCTTGTCTACACCCGCCGCGGCGCTGATAACGATCACGTGTTTCGCCATCGTGCGCCACTATTCATCGCCCGCGTTGATCCAAAATCGTTGACCCTGTTGAAAGGCACCGAACAAATCATCGTTCCTCAGCGCGGAGCAAGGCTAGGAAATTTTGGCGTCGTCGATGTCTCGGCGGATGAGACCTGGGTGACCGCCGCCGAATGGATGCAGCCGTTAGGCGTCGAAAAGCACGGCAGTGACAACAGCATCTTCATTGCAAAGCTGCATTGGAACCGACCCAACAAACAATTCGGTCAGTCAACGCCGACGCCCCTAGCTCGTTATGCTGAGCCGCCGGCTGCGCTGCGAGATCAAACCGGCAATTACCGATCGGTGCTAGCCCTCAACGATGGCGGAACAGTCGAGACGGCCGACGGGTGGTTGAAGCGGAGGGAATTATTGCGTCGGCAGTGGCACTCGCTGCTTGGCCAATGGCCACCGCTTATCACCACACAGGACATCGACATCCTGGCGACCGAGAAGCTAGAGAACTGCACTCAATCACGAATTCGCTTCCGATGGACGCCGACGGAAACAACGACTGGCTATCTACTCGTCCCCAATTCGCCAGGGCCGCATCCCGCCGTCGTGACGGTCTTCTACGAACCAGAAACAGCGATCGGTCAGGGGAAGCCGAATCGAGACTTTGCCTTACAGTTAGCCCGCCGAGGGTTCGTCACACTTTCGATTGGAACGACTGACGCAAGTCTGGCGAAGACCTATTCGATCTATCATCCGTCGATCGAGAATGCCAGCGTTCAACCACTTTCAATGCTCGCTTACGCTGCGGCGAACGCTTGGCATGTACTAGCCAACCGTCCAGACGTCGATGAAAAGCGGATCGGCATCGTCGGCCATTCCTTTGGCGGGAAGTGGGCGATGTTTGCATCCTGTTTGTTCGATCGGTTTGCCTGCGCGGCATGGTCGGACCCAGGGATCGTTTTCGATCAACGTCCCAGCGTTAACTACTGGGAACCTTGGTACCTGGGCTATCATCCCAAGCCATGGAGAGATCGGGGTGTGCCGACCGCGGAAAATCCGGCTCGCGGGCTTTATCCGCAACTCTTAGATCAGGGCCGTGACCTGCATGAACTCCATGCACTAATGGCACCGCGCCCGTTCCTTGTCTCCGGTGGCAGCGAAGACCCGATCACGCGTTGGCAGGCACTCAACCGCACTCGCGAGGTCTACCGTTTGCTGGGAGCGACAGGGCGCGTGATGATGACCAACCGCCCCGACCATTCACCCAACGATGATTCCAACGAGGTAATTTATAGGTTCTTCGAAAACTATTTGAAGCAGACGCAAACGCCTTAGTCAACAAAGGCACGGCAAACCGCGTCGTGCACCGCCGCCCTTCTCCGCCGGGCGGGGACGGGGGCGGGGGGCGGAGAAGCATTCGGCCTGATTAGCGAAGGGCCCATCGGAATCGCCTTTGGGCAAACCTCCAATCAGTGCGAAAAAGCTCCCAAGTCAGTCACTGACTTGCGCGATGCGATCCGCTATGACAAACATTTCGCAATTTGACGTACCGCTTGACGCAAACGATGTTCGTTTTCGACGAGCGACATTCGCAAAAATCCTTCGCCAGCCGATCCGAATCCACTTCCAGGGCTGACCGCGACGTTACCTTCTTCGAGCAACTTCATTGCAAAGTCCATCGTGCTCATCTTGCTTCGCCAAGGTTCGGGGACCTGTGCCCAGACAAACATACCGGCCTTAGGGGTTTCCATTTCCCAGCCAAGACGGCGTAGTCCACTGACAAGCACATCGCGGCGGCTTTGATAGATTTCCGATTGTTTCTCGACGGTCGCCTCGGTCTCGCGCAGGGCCACGATAGCAGCAATCTGGATTGCCTGGAACATTCCGTAGTCGTAGTAGCCTTTAATCGTGCCGAGCCCACGGACCATGTCGGGGTTGCCAGCGCAAAAGCCGACGCGCCACCCGGCCATGTTGTAACCTTTACTCATGGTCGTAAATTCGACGCCCACATCTTTAGCGCCCGGCGCGGCAAGGAAGCTCGGCGGAACATAGCCGTCAAACGCCACGTCTGCGTAAGCAAAGTCATGAATGACCAGGAAGCCGTACTTTTTGGCGAGCCGAACGACCTCAACAAAGAATTCCGGTTCGATGACCGCGGAACTTGGGTTGTGCGGGTAGTTGACGATCAACACCTTCGGAATCGGTGTCAGATTCTCGCAGGTGTAGGCGACGTTTCGCAAAAACGTTTCCGAATCGGAAACATCAAGAGCGACAACGTTTCCTGACGCCAAAATCACGCCGTACATGTGCACCGGGAAAAACGGCGAGGGAATCATCGCCGTGTCGCCAGGCCCCATCAAAGCCAAGCACATGTGCGAGAAGCCTTCTTTACTTCCCAAACAAGCGATAATCTCCGACTCGGGATCGAGCCGAACGCCGTACTTGCGGTGATACTTACCCGCCAACTCGCGACGCAAATTCGCGATTCCGTTGGATTTACTGTAACCATGGTTCCCAGGATCCGACGCGGCATCCTGAAGCTTCTGAATGACAATCGGATCCGGAGGATCGGACGGATTCCCCATCCCCAAATCGATCACGTCATCACCGGCGCGCCGTTTTTGGTACAGCAGATTGTTGATCCGTCCGAACATGTAGGGCGGCAATCGCCCTACGCGAGACGCAAGCTTGACTTCAAATGGCGGTTGCACCGGGTCGGTCGTTGGCGCACCGATGGCGGGCGCGTCAATGTTGGGCGAATCGTCCCCAGAGGCGGTTGCCGCGGCGTGATCGGCAGGGTTTCCGGCCGCCGCATGGCTGACCGCTTCCGCACTCGCCGCGTTTGCCGAGTCGGCCTTGGCAGATGGATTGACTGTTGGGTCGCCGCTTGATTGTTCGTCCAGGCTTGCTTCGCTCATCGTGACCGATCCACGGATGTGTCGTCCGGTTAACTGTTAATACAACTGCCTGCCTCAATCGAACACACGTTCGTTCTTGCAGACACAACTCCATTGTCGAAAACTTTCGGCGGAAAGCCCAGGGGTATTTGAACGTTGCGTCAAAGATCGACACAAAAGCACCGCTAACGCCGACTTCGCCGCATCCCGGCGACGACCAACCAAGCCCCGTCACACCGCCGACTCTCGTTTTTCCAATAACGACAGCGCATGGGTCTCGCCCCACTGCTTGAGCGCGGCCAGGATCGGTCGCAGTGATTCGCCTTCAGCGGTCAACTCATACTCCACCCGAGGCGGGACCTCAGCGTAGACGATGCGGGTCACCAACCCGCTCGCTTCCAGTTCCCGCAGCTGCTTCGTCAACATCCGCTGCGTCACGCAGCCGATCTTTCGCTTCAGTTCGCTAAACCGCAGCTTTCCGTCGAGCAAGTAGTACAGAACGATGCCTTTCCATTTACCGCCGATTAACTCCAATGTCGCTTCGACCGGACAGGCTGGCCGAACGTAATCGCGGTGCCGAGATCGCCCAACAGTATCCATTTTGTGCCTACCTACCAAGATTGTGCGTACTTGTCGCTGAGAACGCTACCTCTACTATCGTGACAGACGCGGTTGAACGCAACTGCGAACTCAGTCATCGAGATGGAGAAATCCCCATGAAAGCCGTTGCCCTGACTCGTTACCTACCGATCGAAGATCCACTGTCGCTTTTTGATATCGAGATGGACCGCCCCGAACCGGTGGGGCATGATTTGTTAGTCGCCGTCAATGCCATCGCGGTCAACCCGGTGGACTACAAAGTGCGAGCGTCTAAAGACAAAATCGAGGAAAGTCCAAAGGTTCTCGGTTGGGACGCGGCGGGAGTCGTCGAGGCGGTCGGCCCGGAAGTCACGCTTTTCAAGCCGGGCGACGAAGTGTTCTATGCCGGTGATATCACCCGGCAGGGCACCAACTCTCAGTTTCACTTGGTCGAGGAAGCGATCGTCGGGCGGAAGCCTCAGTCGCTCGATTTTGCCCAAGCGGCCGCGTTCCCACTGACATCCATCACGGCTTACGAGGCATTTTTCGATCGACTAGGAATCGACGTCGATGGCAGAAATGCGAAGGAAACACTGTTGATCATCGGCGGTGCCGGCGGGGTCGGGTCGATCGGAATCCAGTTGGCAAAGCTGGCCGGGCTGACGGTGATTGCGACAGCTTCGCGGCCGGAATCGATTCAGTGGGTACGCGATTTGGGTGCGGACCATGTGATCAACCACCGCGAGCCGCTGCGTCCCCAGATCGAGTCTTTGGGACTGAG
Source organism: Roseiconus lacunae (assembly GCF_008312935.1). Taxonomy (NCBI): domain Bacteria; kingdom Pseudomonadati; phylum Planctomycetota; class Planctomycetia; order Pirellulales; family Pirellulaceae; genus Roseiconus; species Roseiconus lacunae. The sequence continues at coordinate 45,990 of NZ_VSZO01000006.1, forward strand.
CCACGTTGACCACATCGCATTGTTTAACGACACCGACGGACACTGGGATGCGACCGCAGACCTGATCCGCCCCCAGGGCAAAGTCGTTTCGATCGTCGAAAACGAGCGACCGCTCAGCCAGAGCGTCATGAAATCCAAGTCTGCTTCGTTGACCTGGGAATTTATGTTTACGCGATCGATGTTCCAAACACCCGACCGAATCGAGCAACACCACTTGCTCAATCGCATAGCAGACTGGATCGATGCGGGGAAGATTAAGACGACGGCGAACAACGTGGTCCGTCCGATCAACGCCGAAAACCTTCGTGCGGCCCACAAGCAACTTGAAGCAGGTCGCAGCGTCGGCAAGATCGTCCTCGAGGGCTGGCACTAAATTAAGTGCACATCCGCCCGGGACACCCCAAGATCAGCCTCTTCAGGGGCCGTCAGCCCGAATCTTTGCCAACAGCATTTCCACGCCTTGTGACAACGCTGTTCCCTGTCGTTCAAGGTCTTCGGACGCTTCACGTAGTTTATCGGTGGCGGCATCAGTTTGAGTTGCCGCTCCCGAGACGCCGGAGATGTTTTCTTTCACCGATTCGGTACACTTCATCGCTTCGGTCACGTTGTTTTGAATCTCATCGGTAGCGACCTTCTGATCGCGAATCAGATGACTGACCGCTTCGCTTGTCTTGCTGAGCTGCTCGATCGCTTCCCCGAAACGGCCGATCGATTGAACGGCATTATCGGCGTTCGATTGAACACGCGAGATTTCTTCTTTGACTTGCTGAGTTGCGATTTTGGTTCGTTCGGCCAATTTGCGAACCTCCGCAGCGACCACGGCAAAACCAGCCCCGGCGCTGCCCGAACGCGCCGCTTCGATTGCCGCGTTGAACGAAAGCAAGTGCGTTTGGCGGGCCACTTCCTCAATCGTTTCAACCACGTTATCGATACTCGCCGATGACTGCCCGAGTGCCTTCATGACCTCCATCGCATTGGTGACTTCGACAACAACACGTTCGACACGTGATGCAGTCTCTTCCATTTTCCCATCAATTTCGGTGATCGAATTCTGCATTTGTTCTGCAGAATCGCTGACTTCGCGGACATTCTTGACGGAGTAATTGGCGGTTTCGAGTGCGTTTTTCGAGCGGCTTGACGTCTGCTTGGCTGTCGAGGACAGTTCGGTCGACACCGCGTGCAACTCGTGAGTGGCGTCGAGAAGTGAATCGGTAATTCCCTTGACCGTTTCTTCGAAGGAGTCGGCCATTGATAGGCGATCGCTCTTCGCGCGCTCGATCGCGTCTGATTTTTCCTTCATCTGTTCCGATGCGGTATTGATCAGTTCAGCGGCATGCCGAAATGTCCCATTCATCCCGCCTAGCAGCACGCGACGAAAGTACTTTCCGTCGGCAGCGTAACCAAGTGCGGCCTTCGCTTCTCGAATGAACGACTCGGTGTAATCAAGCAGCGAATTGATTCCATGATGAACGGCCGCGAGTTCCTCGTCGCCATCGGTCAAACTGTCAAACCCTTGGATCCGAACCTCCAGATTGCCACGAGAAGCTTCTCGGCAAACATGAGCGACCTCATCGAAAAACAGATGCCGCCGTGCGTCGCTTTTTGCAGCCGATTGGTCTGGGACGTTTGGGGACTGCGGAGGTGCCGCTTGAAGGGCGGTAATCTGCTGTTGTGTCGTTTCCATTACCGTTGTGGCCAGAGGTCTAAAGGGAGAAAACGAATTCGTCGTATTGCATGCCGGCGTCGCGAAGGACCTGCCGCATCAAGTCGGTTGATGCCTGCATGCCTTCGCGCCAATCGGGATAGCTCGCTTCGCATTCAATCAATTGCTTGTACAGCGGAATGACTTTTGCAACCTTTTCTGGATCCGGTTTTCGACGACTTGAGTGATAGCTGATGATGTTGCCGGAATTGTCAAAACTTGGCGTGACATGGGCGAGCACCCAGTAGTGGTCACCGTTTTTGCAAAGGTTGACAACATACGCAAAGATTTCTTGTCCTTCCGCGATCACGTCCCACAACAGTTTGAAGACACATCGCGGCATGTCCGGATGGCGAATGATATTGTGTGGACGCCCGAGCAATTCCGCTTCCGTGAACCCGGAGATTCGAGTGAAGACGTGATTGGCATAAGTGATGACGCCCTTCAAATCCGTCTTGCTAACAATGATCTCTGACTCGGCAAACGTTCGCTCATGTCCGGTGGGCGTGATGGATGTTTGAATCAATGAAGTTGCGGTCACCTCGAAAGATTACGAATCAGATACACCAACGTGCGGTAACGCACATTGATACTCTCAGCCACTCGCGTTGAAGAACAGTCAAGCTGAAAAACAGTCGATCACGCGGTGAGAGTGTCTCCTGAGAGCATCCGATAAGCTTAGCAATCCAGGGCCTACTTTCATTGGCTTGTCCGGTTTACCCCGTACGGTTGACAACGGGACTTGACGGTTACTCGTTTCGTTCTGGTTGCGCTTACAGAACCTTCACCGAACTCCGTTCCACGGAAACATGGTCGTCGATTGGCGTAGCTGGTAGATTCATTTCATCCTACTGCTTGTTTCCCTCGACACTTGATTGCCCGCCATGAACTGCCTCCCTAAGTTGCTCAACCATCGACGCATGTATGCACCGATAGTACGAACTCTCGCGCTCCTTTTGATCGCGATTCCAATGCTCGCAGGTGAATCGCCCGAATGTGACGCACACGAGTCTGCCGATCATCACGTGGCACCTCCCAGGCCTGCAGACTTCTATCGTCCTACATCGATTCCAGATCGTGTCGTATTGACATGGACGGGAAATCCCGCCAACTCCCAAGCGGTGACTTGGCGCACGTCGACGGCGGTTCGTCAGAGCATTGCCGAGATCGCGATCGCATCGGGAAACCCAAAGTTCACTGAAGACGCAAAGCAAGTGCGCGGAGAACGACAAGACTTGGAAACCGATCTTGGGAAAGCACGGTACCACACCGTTAACTTCAACAACTTAAAGCCTGAGACGAAATACGCCTACCGCGTCGGTGATGGATCGAATTGGAGTGAGTGGTTTCACTTCCGGACCGCGAGCGATTTGCCGAAGCCGTTCTCGTTTATCTATTTCGGTGACGCTCAGAACAATTTGCGTTCTATGTGGTCACGAGTGATTCGCGAAGCTCATTCGGACGCGCCCAAGGCTTCGTTCTTTTTACATGCCGGTGACTTGGTCAATCGAGCGGAGTCGGACGCAGAGTGGGGCGAGTGGTTTTATGCCGGCGGTTTTTTGAACGGGATGATTCCCAGCATCCCCGTCCCCGGTAATCACGAACAAGCGAAGCAGGAGGACGGACGCCGAAGCTTGTCGCACCACTGGCGACCGACGTTTGCGCTGCCAACTCACGGTCCGGCAGGTTTGGAAGAAACGTGCTACACCCTGGTCTATCAAGGCGTTCGCATCATCGGACTCAATAGCAACACGAAGCTGGATGAACAAGCGGAGTGGCTAGAACGACAACTTCAATCAAACCAGTGCCGCTGGGTGGTTTGCACGTTTCATCATCCGGTGTTCTCAACGGGAAAAGGCCGCGACAACGATGAACTGCGGAAACGATGGAAGCCAATCCTAGATCGGTATCGCGTCGACTTAGTTTTGCAAGGACACGACCATACTTATGGGCGAACCGGACTCGGCACACCATCGGAATCCAACGTCCCCACAGGACTTAACAAACGTGAGCAGGAATACGGTACTGTCTACGTCGTCTCTGTGAGTGGACCAAAAATGTATCAACTCCAGCACCATGATTTCATGGTCCGCCAAAAAGCCAATACGCAACTCTACCAGATCATTACGGTCGACGATGATCAATTGCATTTCGAATCTCGAACTGCGGTCGGCGACGTTTTCGATTCGTTCACGTTGAAGAAAGTCCCAGGGCAAATCAACGAACTGGTTGAGACGACTTCACCGGCAAATGATTAATGGTTCCGTTTTTCGTCCATTCCGCCGCGTTTTCGGATCGCGTATCTTGCCTTCGGTTCGCTTCAAACCTCTCGTTGAACGCCAAAGCCAGCATGCAATCGGCTCGCCGGCATTGCACTCTGACGAATGCAGGCAATGCGGGATGAAATGCATCACCGACGCATGTTAGCGCTCAACTGATTCAATGCCAGCAATTAATTTGCGATCAATCTGGTGTTGTCTTCACGCATCATGTAAGAGGTAGGCGACGACGTGGGTGGACATTGGATCGATTCCGCCCACGGCCCCGCACCACCCTCGACCACCGGGCTCCGGCACGATGCCACCGATGCTCCAGTCTCGCCGTTACGCGATCGCGTTGCTCCTCGCGTTGCTGATTTGTCCAGCAACAATGCTCCATGCCCAGACGGCACGATTTCAAAGACCTCAAGGCTCGGAAAGCTGGATTCCCAACCCGGTTTCAAACGCGGGTGCGGTCAGCCATTCAATCGGATCACGTTTTCCCGCCCCGTCGGGGCCCTCGACCGAGCAGACGTCGCAATCCGAGGATAAGCGTTATGCAAATCCCTTTACCGGGACATTGCGACAATCGAGGCAGGATTCACCGGCGACGACAGTTTCTGCTCACTTCGACACTCGTACGGGTGTGCCTTCCAGAACCGCGAATGCGATCTCAACGCCGTTCGCGGCGGAGTATGCTCCCTTCAATGCGCCTGTTGTCACAGCCGCAGGTGTTCGGGTGGCGGGCCAATCAACCGACCAACCTGTCGTTCGTTTGGCTCGACCTCGAACATCAGATCGAGAGGAAAAGGGCAGCGGCGTTCGACTGGCCGCCTCAACTGAAATCCCGGTTCAATCAAAAGTCGTCTACACACGAGCGATGGTCGATTCGGCCCGACAGAGCGAATCGCATTTCCAGCGAATTGCTGCCGGCGGTCCGAACCTGGTCAGTACCGTGGCAACCGAAAACGCACGTTTTGCCAAGTTGTGGGCCGACCTGGCCGAAGAATGCATCGCGTTGGCCGAACGCGTCGAAACCGCGCAGGCGAAGCTTCGATCAACCCAGCAAGACTATGACGATGTGACGGCCAAGATTGAAAAGTATGGTTTGACGCCGACGATCGGTATCTTGCTCCGTCATAAAAAGGAACAGCTCGATCGCTGGCAAGCAAACGATTCTCAGACTGGGTGGGTTCACGCGTCGCTTCAAAAATCACGCGAAGCTCAACTCGACCTTGAGCTAGTGCCATTCGACGGAACCGAGGCAGCGATTCAAGCTTCCGAAGTACTCTCGCAAGCCGGTTTTGATCCGAACAAGCAAGAACAACAAACGTTGCGTTCGAACATCGAGCAGCTGTTGTCCGAACGCGCCGAGTGGTTGGCGGCACTGTGGGCAGGGCATCGTCATTATCAAGAACAATTGACGGAGATCGATGCGGTAACATCGGCCTCAAGTCAATTGACTCGGGATTACCGAAAGCTGATCAATCGACACGTCGTTTGGATCCGAAGTGGTGAAACAATCGGTTGGACATCGTTCGGGAAACTTCGCCCCGGTTTAGCTTCACTGATGGATTCTGATCGCGGCAGTGAGTTTGGTTTTTCGCTACAGCAAAAGCTGGGTGTGAACTTAGCCTCTGGCATCGTGATCGCATTGCTGACGGTTGGATTGCTGGTTCTACGCTGGTGGGCCAAATCGATTCTCGTGGGGATCGGTAGCAAAACGCGATTGCGTGAATCAACAAAATCGACTCGAAAGTTAGCGGGATGTGGACTGACAGTCTTGGTCGCGTGTTTACTGCCAGCGGTATTTCTAATGATCGCGCGTTGGCTCGGTAGCGGCTACGTGTCCGAATCGTTGCTCCAAGCATCGAGCGGGTTTTATGCGTGCAGCTTGATCGCGCTGATGGTCGAATTGCCTCGGCAACTGCTCCGCGACTATGGGATCGTCGACAAACATCTGGGAATCGATCTGCCAAGGCGCCAGCGGGCCTGCCAGTATCTGATGGTGGTCGGAACGGGATTAGTGCTCAGCGCTTACGTCGTGACCGTGACCGGATTGATCGACCAAGGAATGTGGCGAGAGTCGGTATCGCGAATCGGATTAATTATCACTCTATTGCTGGTCGCCTGGACGTTCCACCGAGCCCTGCATCCGACGAAAGGAATCTTGGAACCAATCGTTGCGAAGTACGGCGGTTCGATGATTCATCGCATCCGCGTGGTGTTGTATTTGTTTGCTATCGGTTCGCCGCTGGCGATCGCTTTTCTATCGGCGATCGGTTACGGGTTTACCGCCCAGGAATTGATCCTGCGTTTTGCGGTTACGTTCTCGCTTGCCTTGATCTGCGCCACGCTATGGCCGGCGGTGAAAATTTTGGCCGCTCACGTATGGCGAGTGCTGACCGGAGGGCAAAGTCCACAGCGCAAATTTGACGAATATGGCGAAATTGAACCGACCCACGAAATCGACTTGTCAGGTGGTTTGTATCTTGACCTGAAACATCAGATCGCCTTCCTGTGCCAGTGTGGATTGGTTGTCGCCGGGATGTTGTTTCTCGGCTACCTTTGGATTGATGTTTTTCCTAATCTGCGCACCGGCAACCCAGTTGTGTGGACGGTTCAGGAAACAGTCACCAAGCCGATTGTCAACGCCAATGGTCAAACCGTGATGCAGGCGAGCGTCGAAGAGATACCAGTGACGCTGGTGCATGTGTTCTTCGCTGCCGTCACGCTGTTTGTCGCGTTTCAAGTCGCGAAGTTGTTGCCCGCTTTGTTCGATGCGTTGGTGCTACAGCGAGTTTCGTTTGACGAGGGCATGGAACACTTTTCGCTGGTCCTCGGTCGATGCATACTGTTCGGCGTTGGATGTTTAATCGCGCTGAATTGGCTTGGCGTTCGTTGGCAAACCGTTCAGTGGCTTGCCGTCGGCCTTACCATCGGACTCGGTTTTGGCCTGCAAGACATGGTCCGAAACGTCTTTGGCGGCTTGGTGGTACTGTTTGAAAAACCCGCTTCCCTCGGCGACTTGATCACCATCGGGCGAATTACCGGACGTGTTGCGAAGCAGCACTTACGGACCACCGTCCTGACCGATGATGACGGGCGTGAAAACATCATTCCGAATAAAAAGTTCGTCACCGACGACGTGGTTAATTGGATGGGAGCTGGCCGGTTGACCGTGATCCCAATCGAAGTTGCCGTGACCAAGGATGAGCGCCCAGCGGATATCTGTCGCACGCTGCAGGAATTTGCCGCCGAACAGGAGAACGTTCTTGTCGCCCCGGCACCGCAGGCCACGCTCGTGTGTATCTCCAAGCATTCCCAGCGGATAGAAATACGCGTTTGGATCGAAGACGGTAAGTTGGCCGTCGCGTTCAGAAATGACCTGCTTAAACGGTTCCGAAAGTATCTTGGTGACCTCAGCATGCTCGTCAAAGAACAGCCCGAACAGCCAGTGATCCGGGATTTGGCGAAGGATCAAGACCTGTTTACGAAGCCATCGCGGCGGTCCGCCTAAGTAAATCTCCACCGGCAAACGGTAGGCTACGGCCGCCGCCACAACTCGACCGGCAAACTTGGCAAAATACGGCGCCCAAACCTGCTACGATATCTGCCTACCCTGTAAACCGTCGCCGTGTCTGGAACACACGGACGTTCGCGTTTCAGGTTCGCAACTCGCTTCAAATTGGAAACCATGCCGAGTGCCCCAGACGAATTTCTGTTAGACATCCGCGCGCTCGTTAATGCTGGAAAAAAAATCGAAGCGGTCAAACGGGTACGTCAGCGCGAACGTTGTTCGTTGCGGCAGGCCCTGCAAATCGTCGATTCGATTGAGTGCGGCGAGTCGGTTCATCTAAACGAAACGCCTGATACGCTTGATGAACACCACATGGATGCGATCTTAGATGCAATCGATCGTGGCAACAAACTGGAAGCAGTGAAGCTGTACCGCGATGCATCTGGGAACAACCTACGCGAGTGCAAAGAGTTTGTCGAGGGACTCATGAATCGATTGGGAACTCGTTCGGCAGTGACCTCCAAGAGCGGATGTGCCGGAAGTCTCTTGTTGGCCGCCATAGGTTTGATCGGAACAATCCATTGGTTGGCCAACAGCTTGGTCTAGTACTTCGTCAACCATCGATTTTAGGATTAGCCGCATGGCGTTGGCCACAGTTCGGTGCATTAACCAGGGTTAACGCCCTTCGACTGATGGATGCAACCGAAATTCAAATTGCGTAGAACATTGAAAGTGCTACCGCGAGGAGCCGAATCGTCATGACGAGTGCGTCGCTAACGACCGACGAGAATAAGGTTGAGATTTCATGCCAGAGTTGCGGATCACAATTGATCCTCGATGCGCATCAATTGTCGACCGTTTGCCCATATTGTGGTTCACCTTCGGTTATTAGCCGCCCACCACGTCAAGACATTCCCACGCCTGCGTTCGTCATTGGCTTTCAAATTGAGAAACAACGTGCCGCCGATCTTGCTCGCCAGTGGCTACGCCGAGGAAAATTATTTGCGCCGAAAGATTTCAAATCGGCGATCCCCAATTTGATTCAAGGAATCTATTTGCCCGTCTATTTGTACGGATCCACGGCCCAGACGCTCTATACCGCGAGTATCGGCGAAAACTACACCGAGACAGAAACTTACACAACGCGCGACGCAAACGGAAAAACGGTGACGCGAACACGGACGGTCGTCAAAACGGAGTATCGACATCTCGACGGCAAGCACGCTTGCTATGTGATGGATGTCATCGTGTCGGCTTCCAAGGGAGTCAGTAACTCGCAATTCCAAGCGATCGAACCGTATGATCTGCGGGCCATACGAAGATACGAACCCGCGATGATTGCAGGTTGGGCCGCCGAGGAACCTTCTCGAAGTCAGGCGAATTGCTTTGACCTCGCTCGCGAAGAAACACGGGCATCGATCCAGCGGCAACTCAATCAATTCATGCCGGGAGATTCGTTTCGTGGGCTCGATTTTCGAATCAACTTTACACGAGAGTTCATTGACCTGGCGCTGCTTCCCGTCTGGTGTTTCGCGGTTCGATATAGCGAAGACAAACCGCCGGTGCAAATCCTGGTCAATGGCCAGACCGGGCAAGTCGCCGGTAACGCTCCCGTATCGCTTGGCAAAGTTTCGATGGTCGTTTTGGCTGTCGTGGTCGGGATCGCTTTGCTGATTGGTTTGATGATATTGGCACAAGGGTAGCGCATGAACGCAGAAACAGTAAACTGCCAACAGTGCGAAAGTCCCCTCGAGAAAGGGGATCTCCGTTGCTCCGTTTGTGGCTTTGCGGCGCCGATGGCTGGCCATTCGTCAGTCCTGAAGGCGGTTCAGATACTGCGGTGTACCGGATGTGGCGCGGCACTGGCCTACGACGCCAAAAAACAAGCCCCCGCTTGTTCGTTTTGCAACAGCGTTGTCAAAGTGGAAACGATCACCGATCCGGTGGAACAGACGGAGGGCTATCTGCCGTTTACCGTCACTCAAGAAGAGGCCCGTGAAGCACTTCGTCGATGGTTGCATACGCTCGGATGGTTTCGACCGTCAGACCTCACCTCGGCCGCCCGCATCCGTGAGCTTAAACCGCTTTGGTGGGTCGCTTGGGTCTTCGACGCGGATGCACTGGTCAGTTGGGCGGCGGACTCCAACGCAGACAGCCGACGTTCTGACTGGGCCCCGCATTCTGGTCAGTGTAACGTCAACTTTCGCCAGATCCTGTCCTCGGCATCACGGGGGCTTTCGGCTGGCGAAGCCCAGCAAGTTGCCGTGGGCGTCGATCTGGCTCATGTACACCCCGATCCGATTGGTGCAGACGATGCGATTGTCGAACAATTTGATGCGCAGCGATCACAAGCGAGGCAACAAATTTCCAATGCCGTTTACGAACAAGCCAAACAGCACGTGTCGGTGAATGAAGTTCCAGGAACCAAGGTGCGGAACCTGAATGTATCGCTGGTTGTCACGGGGCTCTCGTCAAGACGACTTTCGCTGCCAGCCTACGTGATGGCTTACGAATACAAACAGCAGCTTTACCGCGTTGTAATTAATGGGCAAGACGTCCGCGCACTCGTTGGCAATGCACCTTACTCGATGTTCAAAATCATCGCGTCAGTGCTGTTGGTCGGTGTCGTTGCTTTGATCGTACTTGCGGCCCTCGCGGCAAGTTGATGTTTCATGAACACTTATCGACGGATACGCCCGGCAGAGCTTCCTGCCATAGCCTCTAAGATTTCCGAACGCTCGATCAAACTAAAGTCACCGGGAATCGTGTGCGCCAATTGACACGCGGCCACGGCAAATTCGATGGTATCGATCGCCGAAGAAAAACGATCGGATGCGAGCGAATCAATCAAAGCGGCCGCGAACGCGTCACCAGTTCCAATCCGATCGACGACGCTGGTGATGTTTGCAGTTCCGGACACTGCGGGATCTTGGTCGCGCGAATGCAGTTCCGCAGAAAAACGTTGCTCCCCGCCACTGCCGCTTCTTCGCGTCAACACGACATGCTGGACGTTTTCATATGCGTTTAAGATCTGCGTTGGCAACGCCGTTTTCTCATCCTGAGGAAACCCAAGTCGATTAACGAAATCGTCGACACCGCCGATCAGCACGTCAACTTCGCAGGCGAGCTTGGACATCCACCGAAACGCAAGTTCGGCCGGGGAGCATGACGGATCCCAACGCCAAAGCTTCGAGCGAAAATTCATGTCCATCGCGATCCGAATTCCGGAGCGTTTTGCCCGACCGATCGCTTCGCATGTCATTTCCGCCGCAAGTTTCGAAATCGCGGGGGTAATTCCCGTGATCACCAACCAATCCGCATTTGCGAATATAGCCTCCCAGTCGTAGCGGTCAGCAGAAGTCGTCGCGAACGCAGACCGATCACGATCGTAAATCACTTGCCCGGCACGAGCGCCAACAGCTTGTTCGACGAAATACAATCCGAGTCGAGAATCGTCGACGAAAACGGTCTGGCGGCTGTCAACATTCATCGCACGCAGTTCCGTCACACAAGCGTGCCCGATCGGATTATTGGGGAGCGCGGTAACAAACGCAGCCGAGTTTCCAAGCCGTGCAAGAAGTGCGGCAATCGATGCTTCCGCGCCCCCGAAGGTTACCGCCATGGTTCCTGGAACGGCCTGTTCAAAACGTGCGAAACCTTGGGTACAGAAACGCCCCATGATTTCACCGATGGTGACAAAACTCTTCACTTGGTTGGGCCTTCCTGGGCGGAAAGGGAGGATCGTCGATTGAACGCATCAAAGTTTCGGCTTCTTCTAAACCAATCCCCGACAACGTCAGCTCGACGGGTTGCGGGCGGCTTCGACTAGGCGTGCCATCGTCTTGGCTCGCTTACCGATCTCCACCCAACGATGTTGCTGGATCCATTGACGTGGTGCGATCCATGAGCCTCCGATACTGTGCACGCTGCTCGAACGAGCATAGTCGCTTACGTTATCAGAATTTATTCCACCAAGCGGAATGAATTGCAGATCGAGGTGTGCGTATGGCCCGGCGATCGCATGAAGATAGCTGATTCCCCCAGACGGTTCGGCGGGGAAAAATTTCAACAATTGGCAATTTAGCGAAACGGCAATTTCAATTTCCGAGGGTGTACACACCCCAGGGGCAAAGGGCAGTTGGAACTGCGATGCGGCTCGAAGCGTTTCTGGATTCAATCCCGGTGCGACGGCGAATTGAGCACCGGCACTTTTCGCTTCCCGAACCTGATCGATCGTGAGCACTGTCCCCGCACCAATGACAAGCTCGGCAAACTCGTCCGCAAGACGTTCGATCGCCCCAAGGGCCTGCGGTGTCCGCAGCGTCAGTTCGATGGCGTCGATTCCATTGGCGAGCAGCGTTTCCGCCAACGGAATCGCATCATCCGCAGAATCAACGACCAACACAGCGATCACGCCGGCTCGGCGAATTCGCGCGGAAAGGTCGGAGGGAAATCGATGGCAATGTCGATTTTCGATTTGCATGGCATTAGGACGGCAGTCGGTGGACGTGGTACTGATCGGGGGCGAGCGTACTAGCGGCGAGATCCAAAACGTGTTCATGGTGAGTGAACATCAGCACCTGCGTCTTTTCCGAGAGCGTTGAAAACAACCGTAGGCCGGCCGCGGCTCGTGCATCGTCAAGTTGAATTAAACAATCATCCACGATCACCGGAAACGTCCTGCCCGATGAGAGCTGATGCTCGATCGACGCAAGACGCATCGCCAGAAAGACCGAATCTCTCGTCCCGTCACTCATCATTTCGACGGGGACGGTCTTTTCTATCCCATCGGTGTCATGTTCAACACCGACCAGTGACCAACGATCCTTGTCGTCATATTCTGGACGCAATCCGGTGTAACGTTCCAACGTCAAGTCGGAAAAGGCACGACACGCGATGTTTAGGACCGGACTTTCGTTAGCACGTCGGTAATGGTCAATCGCCTGGCGCATGACTAAAGAGGCGATTCGCAGTCTCGCCCATTGCTCGGCATGCCGACTGATTCTTCCGAGAACCATCTGAAGTTCTTGATTCAAGCTAGCCGCGCGATCACTTCCATCGATCCGCTCACGATCTCGCTTGAGCCCACCGATGTGCTGTTCTATCTCCGTTCGCTGTTTCGATAGCTCGTCAAGTCGGCGAGACAAACGGTCGACGTTTTCTTCCAGTTCTGATGGATTCTGTGACTCAACTTCGGCTACGAAATCATCGAGATTTGTTTGACCGGCCAACATCACCAGTTGCTTTTGAATGCTTTCGAATTCGGTTTGAACACATCGCTTTTCTTGAGCAAGCTTTTCGACTTCAGGAAGATCCTCGACGGATGTGACGCCGGCCTCGTGGCAGAGTTCCGCGATCGCCGATTCGTCTTGGCGAAGCCCTTCGGTCACATGATCAAGCTTGGCTCGAATCTCGTCACCAACTTTCGTCAAACGTTGCCGTTCTCGATCGGATTCTTTGGCAGCCTGCAAACGTTGGTAGAGCGTTTGAGCCAAGTCCGATTCGTTCTGCGTTCCCGTGGTAGGTTGACCAACAATGGCTGCGATGGATTTGACGTGTTGGTGGAACGCGTCGTGATCACGTTGGATCGCCGCGATTCGGTTAACGGTAGCATCATGATCACGTTTCGCTTGGAACAGCTCCTGTATTCGTTTAATCCTAGCATTGACGACCGCTGGGGTGGCCAAAGAATCAGAGATGACGTTGGATGTCGCCGCACGCCATTGTTCCTCCCATTGCTGGCGGCGTTTGCGGCAAGATTCTAACTTTGCCTCTGCTCTAGGAACTTCGGCGGCGAGTTCGTCACGTTTGGATTGAATTCGATTGCGGCGTTCGGCGGTCGCCCAAAGCTCTTGACGCAACCCGTTGGCGGTGTCATGAAGCGTTTCGAGATCCAAATCGCCAGGTATTGGAGTTGCGGCGTCCAAGTTTCCGGCCATAACAGGCCGCATGGACCATGCCAACGTGACAGCGTTACCGAGTCGTGCTTTGACGCGTTTTAGTTTTTCCTCCGATTGCGACAACTGGGATTGGCATTGACTTAAACTCTCCGCTTTTTCGACCAAGCTATCGAGCCTTCCCAGCCATTGCCTCATTTCCTTCAGCGTTCCCGGTGCGACACCCTTGTCCTGCCAAAGTGATTCCCAGCGCGTCGTTAATGCGGAAGTCGCTGCGGTTGCCGTTTCTATCTCTCGCTCACAAAGCGCAATCTCCTCGTCGATCGCCGCAATCTCTATGCGTAGTGTTTCCGCTTGCAGCACCTTTTGTTGTTGTGACCGCAACGTGTCGACGACCTGGTCGGCCAACCGAATTTCGCGGCGGGTCTGCTGAGACATTTCGATCCGCGCTTCATCGGTGCTCGCCATACTCAAGCGGTCGACCGCTTGATCACGACGCTCACGCTGATCCGACAATTCTTGTTCGGTGGGTAAAACCTGCTTGGTCTGTAGACTCGCGAGTTGTTGTCGAAGTGATTGCTGTCGCTGTGACTTCGACGTCCGTTGATCATTCAAATGATCTAGTTCGCGTCGGGCTTCCGCAAAGGATTCTTCGAATTGATCGAGTTGTGCCGTGGTCGGCGGAACAAACGCGGTGGCTTCTTTGATTGATCGATCGCTAAAGCCCAACGCTTGCAACAACTGTTGGCACTCTCGCTCGGCATCAGAGAACGTCGACTGTTGTTGGTCCAGTTGGCTCAATAGATCACGTGGCTGGCCGATTTCAGTAAGCACCGCTTCTAATGCGTGAGGATCGCCAGACGTGGGACTGTTTTCAAGATCTTCATCGATCTCCCCTAGTTCACGCCGAATCGTGCGAAGGCGGTCACTGGCATCTTGTTCCTGTTGCCGGACGACTTCGTAATCACCGGCCAGCTCACCGATCCGAGCATGAACCGAATCGGAAAGTTGATGACGTTCAACGGCTTCTTCGATTACCTCGACGGATGCTCCCTCCGGCAAATCCACGTCTAACTCTGAAAGAACGCGGCAGACCACCCCGCGTTGATCGTCAAGTAATCGCTGCAAGCCGACACGCTCGGTATCGGCCACTTCGCGAGTGGCAATCGACTGAAACAACGAAACAACTTGGTCCGCATTTTCAAGAATTGCCGCGTCCGTTTTTAGTTTTTGCAGTCGGCCAAGATGACTCTCAAGCTCGGCACGCAGTTCTTCGACACGCGTTTGTTTCGCGGCGCGGTTTGCGTTGGCCTCCCGGCGCCGGGCTGCGAAATCGTCGTCGAGTGATGGGACTTGGTGCAACTGCTCAAGACGCTGCTGGGCGTGTCGCCACAACGGCACATACTTGAGCGCCTCTCGAAAAGACTGATTTCGACTCAGCTGCTGTCGTGATTCAGATTGCTCGCCGTTAAGTTGCTCCGCTTTGGCTTCACTTTGTTCGATACGGTCGCATACCGACCGATATTCGGCGGGCGGCGTTTGAAGGTCACGGATCTCGCTGCGTTTTTGCTCCAACTCGGAAAGTGCAGCGTTGATGGCCGCCTTCCGGGCACGAGCGGCGTAGAGATCGCGTTCCTCTGTTTCAAGTTGTGACAAAATCGAACGCAACTTTCCCACGCCGGCTCCGGCAGCAAACAAGATTTCTCCCAATTCGCCGCGGGACTCCAAAATCGCTTTTCCGCCTTCGACTAAATGTTCGTGAGAAAGTGCGAAGCGATGATGAAAGGTCTGCTCATCTATGCCACCGAGCGCTCGCGTTAATTCCTCCGGTGCCAGGGGGGTCGTGCCATCGGCTTTTAACTCGGTGTTCTTGCGTCCCTTGCGACGGATAAATTGCAATCGCTCATCGTCACCGACCCTCAGCGTTGCGCCGACACGAAGTTTTGCGTTGGGGTGCAAATAGTTGTCCGTCGTTTGATTCGGGATTCCGAACAGCAACGCGGTGATCGCTCGTAAGCAAGTTGACTTGCCGGATTCATTTGGACCATAGATCAAATGAAACTTTCGCGGCTCCGCAGCAAGCTCAAGAGCATGGTTGGTAAATCCGCCGAACGCCAATAGATCAAGTCGTTCAATTAACATCGTCTTGGTCCTCCGTTACTGGGCGTTTTGAATACGAGCGTGAACTTCGGCGGCCGCCCCTTCGATCAAGCTTTCGATCCATTGCGGATCTTCGGTCGGAAGCGCAGCGGTCATCGATTGCCCTCGGAGTTCCGGAGGCAACTTCCGTAGCAACGCATCGAGTTCCTTTGCGATCAGTTTCGACTGCTGAGGTGACTGACGCAGTTCTTGCAAGACTTCGTGAACACTTTCCATCGGACCATCAAGGTCTTGTGGCCTTCCCGATTGTGGCAATTGAGTCCGAACACGGAGGTCTTCGAGCCAGAGTTGATCTCGTGCCGCCATGACGCCGACCGCTTGCAGTTCACCACGCAGGGCATCTTGTTGGCGGATCAACTCGGACGAAAGCTTCGTTTGCCCGACAAGGCGAACGCGAGTGATCAATAGGCGGTCTTCGGCTTCGGCGATGGCTGACCGAATTTCGTCCTCGAACCGATCAAACAAGGCCTCACGATGATCGAGATCGGTGCAGTCGATCACACATTCGTGCCAACGCAACACGTCGCAACAGTGAAAGCTATGATCGCAGCGTTGGCGGTCATCGATCTCGATTACAACAAACCCTTTTGGCCCCGTTTCGTTGATGTGTCGTCCCTGGAGGTTGCCGGGAAAGACGATCGGTGCCCCTCCATCGAGCGCATGATCGGCGCGGGTATGAATGTGCCCGAGCGCCCAATACTGATATCCTTTGTCGGACAATTGCTGCGGGGTGCAGGGGGCATAGGTTGCATGCATCGAATTACCTTCCAGCCCGGTGTGCAGCATACCAAGATTGAACATCCCGCTGATCGGATCCGGGTAGGCGGCCGCCATATTCCCGGTCTCGGCACGTTTGGCAAATGACTGACCGTGAACGGCGATTCCTAAATCGTCCAGCACACGCGTTTCGGCGTGCTGTTCGGACAGGAAGATCGGACCGACATCGCCCTGCGACGGCAGGGGCAACGATGACGTCATTTGGTTCGCCGCGTCATGGTTGCCGCGAATGACGAGTAACGGAATCCCAGCCTCGGAAAGCCGGGTCGCCTGGGCGACGAAGGCCAAACCGGTGTTTTGATCCGTCCATTCGCCGTCATACAAATCGCCGGCAATCACAACCAAGTCGATATCATTTTCGATCGCATAAGTCGTCATCGCCTCCAGCGCCCGACGACTGGCACCGCGGATCTGTTCAACGGGCGCATTTTCATAACGATCAAGTTTCTGAAGCGGACTGTCCAAATGGATGTCTGCCGCATGAAGGATCTTGCGTGTCTTCAATTCGCTAGTTCGTCAGCTTGAGAGGTAGCGGAGTGGAAAATCGAAGTCGGGCGGCATGCGTGTCAGTTCGCTTGATACCAGTCCGCACGGCCTAGTTCGTAGTGAACCAAGTCGGGATCGGCAAAGCTATGTTCGGTCGCAAGTCCGGCATGAATCAGCGACGCCAATGTTTTCGTTTCCGGCTTTGCCGGGTGAGCGAACATATACAAGGCTTGTCGAGCCCGGGTGATGGCAACGTACATCAAACACAACGTCTCGGTGACCTTGGCTTGCGAGTGATGCCCAAACGCTTTTCGCCAACGGGGTTCAAGAAAATGCCAAGAGTCTTTGTTCAAAAAACGTGTCATGGCGCGAGGTGGGTCGCCAACCGTCGGCGCGTCCGCGAGGTAGAGCGGCGACTGACCGGACAAGCTACCATCGAGTTCAGGTAGAACAACCGCATCGAATTCCAGACCTTTCGACTGGTGGACAGTCATCACACGCACCGACGCAGCTTGGGGACGTTCGACTCGTTTTTCGCGAACCATCCGAACGTAATCGCGAATTCGTGGTGGTGCGTTGTTTTCGTAGTTAATGGTCAATTGAGTGAGTTGCTTGAGCCGTTGTTGATCACGGGCGTCGCAATGTGGCGCGATCATCGCAGACAATCGTCGGACGGTTCGGGCCAAGCCGAAATCGGAAACCCAACTTCGAACCTGGTCGGCGGTGACCGAATGCAGATCGCTGACCACGGAACTTTCGACATGGTATCTCCAACGCCCGTCGCCGGGATGTTCACACATCATTAAGGCGGACAATACCAACTCCACCGCCGCCGAATCGACTAACGGATTGCCGCCTTCTTGACTGACATCGACGCCATGCGATTGCAGTAAGAAAATCAGATTTGCGACCGCACGGTTTGTCCGTGTCAACACTCCAATACTGATATCCGGGGCGGCTTCGTTCAGGGCGATGATTTGTTTCACAGCCAAATCGAAACAGGCGGCTGTTTTTAAAGCCGCTTTCGGGGCGGCAACCTTTGGGCTGGTTTCAAAGCGAACATAACCCGGCAACGATTCCTTGAATGCGACATGTGTCGGAAAAGAAGTCGCAAAATTCCTGACCGCACTGGCTTCGTAGGTCGCCTTATCGGTCCCCATCGGATCCTCGGTGGGATCGGCGATTGGATGGCGAGTCAAATTCTTAAAGACTCGATTGACGACCTCCATGATCACGGGACTACTGCGGTAACTGGTGTTTTGCTCGATCGCGCGAACGCCGGGAATCTCTTGATCGACCGCACCAAAGATTTCTGCGACACCACCGCGCCAACCGTAGATCGCTTGTTTCGTATCACCGACACAGAAAAAAGAGCGTGGAACCGCATCTTCGGCCGAAGCGGATTGATCGATCGTCGTATCGGCACTTCGTCGCGCGAGTGGCCGGAGGACTTGCCATTGTGCGGGCGAGGTATCTTGGAATTCATCGAGTAACAGATGATCGATCGCGCCGTCCATTCGCAGACTGAGTGACTTGTAATCAACCGACGAAAAAAAAGCGGCAAGTCGAATCGTGATGTCGTCAAAGCCCAGGGTCCTCGCCGACTGCTTTAGTTGGCTGATAATCCCATCATAGATTCCCAAAATCTCCCCGGTCGCTTCGTTCTGTAGGCTCAACAATGTCAACGTATGACTACGGGCAGCCGCATAGAGGGCCCCCAGTGCATCATCAAGTCCATCGGGTAACACAGAACGCCCGAACTTGACCGGTTCGCCCAACGCCTTCGCTTTCGCGTAATTTTGGATCAATCGGTCAGAAACGATGGAGTCCAATTCACGTTGTTCAAGAGCATCGGCGAGCTCACCGAGTTTCTTTCGGATAGACTTTTGGGGTGGCTCGGCAAAGCGAAGGGTCGCGACCGCTTGCGTAAGGACGGCGTTATCCGGCTCGGTCACCCGGTCGAGTAGTTGCCAAGCATCATCGGCGCAACGCCGGGATAACTGATACGCCCCCGTAACCACCGAATCCAACTCGCGAACGATCGAGCGTTTGGTTTCGCCTTTGCTAAGCATCGACAACAGCGTCGACAATTCGGTCGGCTTGAGTGTTGAAATGACCGAATCGATCGCACGCTCACGTAGCCATACTTCTTCAATTTCATCGGTAAGTCGCCAAGCCGGTGGCAAATTCAATTCAAACGGAAACGACTTGGCGAGCTGTGTAAACAAGCTGTCGAGCGTGCAGATACGAAGCCGATGGATGTTAGCGACAAGCTTCTTCAGCAACTGTAAGCATGTCGCCCGTGGTAGCGTTTCCAGCCCCACTTGCTGCCGCAAACTTTCCAACGCCGCATCGTTCTCCGGATCCGCGGCGTCGGCCAACGTGATCAAAATTCGGTCCAGAATTTCCCCCGCCGCCTTACGCGTGAACGTGGTCGCGAGGACCGTTTGCGGTGCCGCACCCTGGAAGAATATCTGTAGCATCCGGGCGGTCAAGCGATACGTCTTGCCGGTTCCCGCTGACGCGCGAACCAACATCGGTGGAAGGTGCCCATCGTGAAACGCATCTTGGGCTGACGCTTCGTTCGTCATTGTGGATTGATTCATGCGTTGACCTCGTCTTCGGCTAAGTCCATTTGCGTCAGCATCCGAGTCGGGACCCCGGTTTGCAGAATCATTTCATAGTCGTCGTATTGGACGAGGTCTTCGGAGGGGGCAAAATCGCAGGCGAAAATCCTGCGAATACACTCTCGGATCAACTCGCTTGCCACGTCCAACTGGCCCGTAGTGAAGTTGGCGAGATTAATTCGTGTTTCCTCTTTCTTATCGCTGACATTGAAGTAACCCAATTGAACTTCGTCGCGTGGGACTTCGATGCCTAAGTAGGGGATCATTTCGCGGTAAAGCGGCAACTGCAAATCGATCCATTCGGCATCGTCACCGTCACGTGCATTTCGCAAGTGCTTCTTTTCCGGTGGTGACCCGTGGGTTTTGTAATCCAGGATTGCCCAGCAATCCTTGTCAGGATGATAGTCAATCCGATCGAACCGCCCTTTCAGTCCCATCTTGCGTCCGTCGACCTCGATAGCCGCCCCCATCGACGGGTCAACCGAAGCTTCGGTCGCATGAATTTGCCAGCCTTGGTCTATCCGCTCAGCTTGCGCCTCGGCGACAAACCGCAACCGCTGTTGAGCTTGCCGAATTTGCATCTGAACGGCACTACGAACATTCGAACC
Source organism: Roseiconus lacunae (assembly GCF_008312935.1). Lineage (NCBI taxonomy): Bacteria > Pseudomonadati > Planctomycetota > Planctomycetia > Pirellulales > Pirellulaceae > Roseiconus > Roseiconus lacunae. The sequence goes on from NZ_VSZO01000006.1 coordinate 66,025, forward strand.
GTAGCGTTTGACCGCATAGTCATCGAGATGATGAAGCAATGCGTCGTAGATTCTTTTTGACGAAGTCAGCGTTTTGTCGTCTGATTCACCAAAATTTTCTAGCGCCCCATGGACTAGGTCACCGAACTGATTGGCCGCCAACTCGCCGGCTGAGTCATCCAGCGGTTTCAGACCGAGGACATGACGCAAATAGAATCGAAATGGGCATTCCAAATAGGATTTGAATGCCGTCACACTCATCGATTCAATTGGGCATCCATCGGTCTCGATCGATGGCATCGGCAGTTGCGTGGCATCAAGCGGTTTAGCAGATCCGAAATCACTTTCGGGGGTCGGCAAACGATCGTGAAGCAGCGTGCGAACCCGCCTGGCAATGGAATCCGCCGACGCGGCCGACAGCAATCGACTGGGCGGCGTCGGCGAGCGGTCGGCCGCGTTCGATCCGACGATAAACCGAATGTCGGATCTCGATTGCAGCATCAAATGCATCGCATAGACATCGCGAGCGTAGCGACGATCGTTGTCTGCCATCCGTAATTCACTTCGCAGTGCTCCCGGCAAAAACGGATCGCTGGTGACCGCACCGGGGACGAAAGGATGATTGAATCCAACCACGACCATTGCCGGGGCATCGTCCAGCGACAAATCCAGCCAACCGTGCAAGCTGATGTCCTTTCGCTGATCACCGCGATTATGATCAGCATTGGCTGGTCGTTCGATTCCGACACGCAATTCCGCCAAACGCGAGTTCAGCGTTTCGAGTGCCATTGACGCGGTTTCTTCGACGTCCAGCCGTCCATTCAATTCCGCAAAACGCGCCAGAAGTTCCCCGACTTTCGCCGCGGCTTGTTCGGTCAATGTTGCCGATGTCGCTTCGCTCGAGCGTACCGCATTCTTTTGATTGGCTGCCTCTTCAGCTTCACTCGTCTCTTCCCCTTCGACAAGCGTTTCAAGTTCGATCGTGTGATACGATGTCGCTAACCACTGAAGCAACAGTCGACTCCACTTCGATATCGGCTGTTTGTCCCCCGATCGTTTTTTAAGATTTTTGCGAGCCAATCCCTTAGGCGGCTCCGCCTCTGTAGTAGTCAAAAAGTCTGCCGGCAGGAATGACGCGATCCACTGACAAACCAACTCTCGAACTTCGACCGCGATCCGGTGATGTTTCAGCGCAAGGGCAGGAAGTGGATCGGCAAGGTTGATCGGGAAGTGATCGGCAAGGAGTCGGTCGAAATCGCCAAGAAAATCAACGTCTGGTTTGGAAAGATGACCCTTGGAAAGCTGACTTTGAATCCAACGGTGTGCGTCGGAATGCCGAACGAAGGCGGCGAGCGAATCCCAGGTCGGTCGGGTGACAAGTCGGGCGAGGAGCGCGATCAGCTTTCCTGGTGCCGTTTGCGCGACTGTCCAGCCCGCGTAACGATGCCCCGGAAGTCCACGATCTTCTAATTCCATTTCGACCGGTGCCAGCTGAGATTCGTCGGTGAGTCCGACCGTGATCTGAGAACTGTCCAACCGCTGGCTAAAATCGGAAACGATCGCGGCGGCGATGACCGCCTGATCAGAGATATCGCCACAAGAAATTAATTGCTCATCATTCAGAGGTAACTCGTCATTCAGGAATGCGTCGGTGCGAAGACGTCCGAGATGATCGAAGCTTCCTTCGCGTGATTGCGGAGCAGCGACCAAAACAAATACCTCCCCGGCAACTTCATTGACCATCGCCGCGATCGATTCATTCAAGTCACTGGTGCCGATCAAACAAATCGACTTTTCCGAACGAACCTGTTTCTTCTCAATCGCGCGCCGCCGCTGTTCGAACGGATCAGACAAACCGGCCTGAGAAAGCTCTGATAAATAGCCCTCATAAAGTGATTTTAGTAGTTCCCAACGCCGCGTTTCGGCAGCGGTTTGGACTTTGCCAAGCACCTGCTCAAATGTCACGTCGTGGGAGGCGAGATCGCTGGACAGTCGTCGCAACGTACCGGCGATTTCCAACCAAGGCGCCAACGAATCGGCTTCTGGGAGCGTCGGCATCAACGGCCGCAATCGATCGTCGGGCTGCTTTTTTAACGTCCGGGCCCAAGCTAAGGTCTGCTCGAACTCGATCGCGATCGTTTTTTCAGGCCGATACATTCGCTCGGGGAGTTCACCCGCGGTGAGAGTGATCGGTGGGGAATACTGCAGTGAGAGTTCGCCGGCGCGATGTGCCAGCCGACGCTCAATTTGTCTGGCCGATTGCGTCGTAGGTAGTACACAAAGACACGAACGTAAATCGAGTACATCGCCTTTGCCGAAACGTTCCACCAGCCAATCAACAGCGGTGACCGGCAGCGGGCTTTCCCAGCCCAAAAAAAACTTTTGAAATAGAAGGTCTTGGAACAATTCCATCGCGTTTGACCTTTCCCCCCTGAGCTGATTCCGTGCGTTGATCCGCCGTTGGTGTGGGGCCGAAGGAGCTCGCTCTCATCCATGCCGCTACGGGGCGGAAACCGTGTCGTCGGTCCCTTTTTCGCCAATCGGCGTGACACCTTTGGTCAAATCGTATCCGCTTTTGCCATCAAACGTGACCCGACAGCGAGCAACGAATCAATTTTCGGGGGGCAATCAGATTTTCGTCGAACGATTTTGGGTTGCCCGACCGTATAATTCCGCGGGCCAGACGATGTTACGGCTACCGACGTCACGACGGGATGTCGCCTTCGCCGTAGGATTGCCTCTCACTGCCGGAACTCCTATTACTTGACTGGGATTAGCGCGAATCGCCTAGCCCACCGACAAGCCGCGATCGCCAGGGTTAACGCCAGCCACTGATTACCCACCGCCCGATAATTTTGTTTTCGCGAAACACGTGAAACAGTTGGTCCCGCCATCCAGGGAGAGCTGAGCCCGCTGGCAATGGCCGTCGCAAGACAGTCGCCTGCCGCTTTCGCCCTCGTTACCTTCCAAGCAACGCACCAGTCACTGTGCTCTAACAAGCACTGTGCTCTAACAAGCACTGTGCTCTAACAAGCACTGTGCTCTAACAAGCACTGTGCTCTAACAAGCACTGTGCTCTAACAAACACCGTGCTCTAACAAACTTAGGCGAATTACACACCGCGTTACGATGCAAGCGTTCGACCTCGATTCGCACAGTCCCCAGGGGCCCTCGGAATACCCACCGGTTGATCATTGGTCGATCCCGGTTGGTAGGCTCGCCGGTGTGCAGCTCTACCTCAGTTACTCGGTCTTCATAGCCCTCGCCGTGTTGGCAGTGGTGATCGCCACCGTCCAAAATCGCCAAGGCGAGGCAGACCTGCCGGTCATCGCATCGGCTGCGATGGCGTTTTGGGTAACCGGTTGGTGTGTTCAGTTGATCGTCTACTTGATGTTTCAAAACGGTCCAGCCACCCGTAGCGACGTCTTGACCATCGGGCTGATCGGTGTGGAAGTCGGGCATCCGTTGTCACGTCCGATCTGTTGGACCGCGGCGACCAATTTGGTGGTGACCTCGATCGCGTTGGGCGGATTGTCGATGTTCGGCGTCGCTTGTTTGGTCGTGCACCTTCACGGACAGTCACTACCGATCGGGTCCTTCCAATCCTGGCGGCAAGCACTGGCAACGCCGGGATTTGGGCTTGGTTCGATCAATAACGTCTACCTCTCCGCCGCTTGGTTGTTCTGGTTTCAAGCATTCTGCCAAGCCTACCCGATGCCGCGCAACCTTGGTCGCGGGGCGTTGGTTTCGGCGATGGTGTTGTTTGCAAGCGAAGCGAACGAGGCCTTCAAATTAAAACTGGTTCGCCGAGTGATCCAGTTGGTTTCGATCGTGACGGTCTTGGTCGCACTTTCGGTCCTGGTGGTCGAAACTGCCGAGGGCATCCCACGCTGGCTGGTCTTGCTGGCGCTGGCCCTGCTGCTTTGGCAATCTTCCGGACGACGCGACTTGATCGCCTGGATCCGTTCGATCGAAATTGCCAAACTCGATCAGTCAACGGTACCCTCGCTAGCCCTCGAAGGGGCGGACTCGGATTCAATGGATTCGCATCGGAGCATAAGCAAGCTTGCCCACACCAGGCCTCGTCGAAATCAGATGGCCGGACCGCTGTGGCAAATGATCGACACCGTCCAAATGCACCGAAAACGGCGACGCGCCAAAGCGGTATGGAAACGGGAACGCAGCGAAGCCGAAGACGCCGCCCGACTCGATGAAATACTCGAAAGAGTCAACGAACAAGGGATCGAAAGCCTTAGTCCCGATGAACTCGCGTTATTGCAGCGAGTGAGCGAATCACTACGCAAAAACCGCCCTGCCGAAGACTCGACGGGCGGTTAGGCGTTTGCTGTGTTACACGACACGGCGTACTGACCTACGCTGTGGCGGGGTTTCAGAGCTACCGCTTGGCTCGGTACGGCACCAGTTTTCCGCCACCACCCAGTGGGGCCAACCCACCGATCGGTTCCTCATGATTGACCGGTTGCAAAAGCGCGGGGCCGCTTACCGGACGCAGACCGCTTCCCACCGGCTGCGATGGTCGTGAGCGCCGGTACGATGACGCTCGCACACCGGTAGGCCGAATCGGTTGGTAAGGTTGGCGCAGTGAGTTGGCATCTTCCTTGAAGGGGTCGTCAAGCTGGTCCAGTTCCTCGTCCAAAATGTCGAACGGCGATTTCTGGGCCGGGGGAGTGTTTCGCGGTGTCGGCTGCGGCATCGGAGACTCCGTATCATCGAAGATGTTATCGAGGTCATCGCTCGGTTGTGGCATCGGCTGAACGTCATCCTGGAAAGGCGACGCCGGTGCCGCGTCGCGAGGCATCGGTTCGCTTGGAAACGCTTCCGACGGCATGACGTCCGACGGCGTGGGCTGAGCTGGCATAGGCAAAGCGGGCGAGGTTTCACGTGCCGGTGGCAATTGACGCTCAGGAGTCGTTGGGTTTGCCGGACTCTTTGGATCGGGTAACAACTCCGATTTCGGCGGGACCGGTGCCGTCGGCGGTTGCGACGGGTGTCCGAGACCACTTGGGTCGAGTTCAATCGATTCGGCGGCAGGGACCGACGGCAAAGAAGGCGTGGTAGCATCCCTTGGCTGCGTCGGTTGATGTCGCGAACGTGGCATCAGGGGCTCGATCGAGCCCGGAACGGCGGGGATCGCGTTCATCGCGTCGGAAGGCAACGTATGTAGGTGCGATCCGGTTCCGCAACTGCCGCACGAACACGCTCGCTTAGATTTACAACGATCCAAACCCAGTGTCTTCTCGATTCCGCCGGCAACCGCATCGAGGGCTCCGTAGAGCGGATTGTGTGGTTTCCGGCGTTGTCCCTGCCCGATCGCGTCACAGCCGGCGTCGTCACACTGGGATGCCGCAGCAAACCATTCGGGTGCGCCGTCACACGAATCGCAAACGTCAACGCCACAACCGGGGCCATGGATGTCGCATGGGGTTCCCGCCACGACTGGCAATGCCCCCAAGCTGATCGGCAACAAACCGCCGAGCATTCCAAGCGTAAATTTCAAACGCTGATGCCACCGAGGTGCCTGACCAACGAAGCCCGACACACCGGCCGGAATGGTGTTCGGGGGTAAACAGTTGGCTGTCGCGGCGTCGAAATTCGACGCGTTGGAAAGGCAAAGCGAACGGTTGTCTGGCTGGTACATTCGATAACCTCGATAGAAATAACGTTTCCGCGAAGGCTTATCGACCTGCGAGAGTCGGACTCAACAAAAGAAACGGCACTTCCGGCACACAGGCTGCAGATTGCCCGGTTTAACATTCTTTCACCGGTCTGTCTTCGACCGGTCTGTGCCGCAGTTGATCGGCCCGCCATTTGCAGCAATCGTCGGAACCTGATGTCGGGCACTGTTATTGCAAAGCCGATTGATTCGACGTTCGCGAGCCTTCGAAGTCCACGAGTTCACCCGCAACCGCCGACGTGCTACCCCTTGTCGCTGCGGCGGCCAAGAGCATCGAACCAGCAACCGCGACGGTCACCCAGACACGCTGAGAATCCAGAGTCGATAAACTGTTGGCTACATGAGGTCCCCTTGTCGCGTGCACAGGCATTGCAATCATTGCTCAATCCACAAGCACTGACCCTCCAGTTACAACCAGAGAGACAAACGCTGTGAAATCTGATCCGTTTGACGTTCGCGACCAATTTGCAACCGGCAATGGCACCGCAACGATGTACCGCCTGAGTAAATTGCAAGACGCAGGCCTGGGCGAAATCGACCGAATGCCCTACTCAATTCGAGTTTTACTTGAATCAGTGCTACGCAACTGCGATGGTTTTTCGGTCAGCGAACAAGATGTCAAGAATCTAGCGGGCTGGAACGCGGCGGCTCCCGAAAAGCAAGAGTTGCCGTTTAAACCGTATCGCGTCGTGCTACAAGACTTCACAGGTGTTCCGGCGGTTGTCGACTTGGCGGCGATGCGATCGGCGATGGAGCGTATTGGGGGCGACCCAAATAAGATCAACCCGTTGATCCCGGTCGATTTGGTGATCGACCACAGTGTGCAAGTCGACTTCTTTGGAAGCGACAACGCACTGTCACGAAATGTCGAGATCGAGTTTGAGAGAAACCGTGAACGGTACGAGTTTTTGAAGTGGGGACAGCAAGCGTTTGCTAATTTCGGCGTTGTCCCACCAAACGTCGGCATTGTCCATCAAGTCAATCTCGAGTACCTCGCACGTGTCGTCGCATTGGTCGATACAGATGATGGTCCGGTTGCGGTCCCGGACACTTTGGTTGGCACCGATAGCCACACGACTATGATCAACGGGCTAGGTGTCTTGGGCTGGGGCGTCGGAGGCATCGAAGCGGAAGCCAACATGTTAGGGCAACCGCTTTATATGCTGATGCCCGAAGTGATTGGTTTCGAATTGACCGGTGAATTGCCTTCCGGTGCGACCGCGACCGACATGGTGTTGCGTGTCGTCGAGATTCTCCGAAACGAAGGCGTCGTCGGAAAGTTTGTCGAATTCTTCGGTGACGGGATGAATGCGATGAGTGTTGCCGACCGTGCAACGATCGCCAACATGGCCCCCGAATACGGCGCAACGATGGGGTTCTTTCCCGTCGACAATCTGACGCTGGAATATCTCCGCCAAACCGGTCGAACGAAATCGTCGATCGAACTCGTCGAGCGTTATTGCAAAGAGCAGGGACTGTTCCGAACCGATGGCGAACCAGCCTGTAAGTACACCAAAACCCTGTCGCTTGATCTTTCGACCGTCGAACCAAGCTTAGCTGGTCCGAAACGGCCACAAGATCGAATTGCTCTGACAGACATGAAAGCTTCGTTTAACGAATCGTTGACCGCACCGGTTGGTAAGACCGGCTTTGGTCTGAAACCGTCGGCTTTGGAACGCAAAGGCACCGTCAAAAACAACGGGCAGTCGACCGAGATAACCCATGGCGCGGTTGTCATCGCTGCGATCACCTCCTGCACGAATACCAGCAACCCCTCGGTTATGGTCGGTGCCGGATTGTTGGCGAAGAAAGCCGCCGAGCGCGGATTGAAGGTCGCGTCTCACGTCAAAACCAGTTTGGCGCCGGGATCCCGTGTCGTCACCGATTACCTCAACAAAGCTGGCTTAACCGACGCTCTTGATCAACTTGGCTTCAACACAGTCGGTTATGGCTGCACGACATGCATCGGTAACAGCGGACCGCTTCCCGATCCGGTTGCCGCTGCGATCAAGCAAGGTGACTTGGTGGCATCCGCCGTCTTAAGCGGCAACCGGAACTTCGAAGGTCGTGTGAACCCGTTGACGAAGGCGAACTATCTTGCCAGCCCACCCCTGGTTGTCGCTTATGCCCTCGCGGGAACGACCGACATTGATTTGGACAGCGAACCGCTAGGAAAAGGCGACGATGGGAACGACGTTTATCTGCGAGACGTGTGGCCCACCGCAGACGAAATCCGCGATACGATCAAAAGTTCGATGGACCCGAAGATGTTCACCAAAGAATACAGTGCGGCGGTGAAAGGGAACGAATTGTGGAATCGAATCGATGCGGCCGAGGGTGCGTTGTATCCGTGGAGTGAAGACAGCACGTACATCCATCACCCACCGTTCCTTGACCACATCAAAAAAGACGCCGATTTCGAGATCTCACCGATCGAAGGTGCACGTTGCTTGGTGTTGCTGGGGGACTCGGTAACAACGGATCACATCTCTCCGGCGGGTGCGATCGCGAGCGACGGGCCGGCAGGTAAGTACCTCCAAGAATCCGGAGTGCCGATCGTCGAATTCAACAGCTTTGGTTCGCGACGCGGAAACGATCGGGTGATGGTGCGTGGTACCTTCGCCAACATTCGAATCAGAAACCAGCTCGCCCAAGGCACCGAAGGTGGCTACACCCGTTATCTGCCGACCGATGAAGTCACCAGCATCTACGAAGCTTCGATGCGGTATCAATCCAACGGGACCCCCTTGGTCGTTCTGGCCGGGAGCGAATATGGTACCGGCAGCAGCCGCGACTGGGCGGCGAAAGGGACGATGCTGCTGGGCGTACACGCGGTGATTGCGGCAAGCTACGAGCGAATCCACCGCAGTAATTTGGTGGGAATGGGCGTTCTACCGTTGGAGTTCGCCGATGGCCAAACGTGGCAAAAGTTGGGCCTGACGGGGGAAGAAACCTTCGATATCCTGGGTCTTTCCGACGATTTGGAGCCCCGGAGCAAGATCACCGTGAAGGCAACTTCAGCCGACGGCTCAATGACCGAATTTGACTGTATCGTCCGAATCGACACGCCGGTCGAATTGCAATACTATCGGAATGGTGGCATCCTACCGACCGTTCTACGAAAACTTGCCGACATCTAAACCGGTGCTGCTTTCAATCCAGCCGGTTGTGTCAAACATTTTCGTACTCCCTTCCATGTAATCATGACCGCACGGACGTTGCGGTCTCGATTGCTTCCTACCGAATTGACTAAAGAAGACTTAATTCAATGAGTGAGATTCACGCCCGTTACAACGAAGTCGAAAAGCTGATTGACGACGAAAAGTACGAAGAAGCGATCGTAGGCTTGAAAGAAATCGTTGAACAGGACGACACCTTTGTCCTCGGGCACTTGGCCCTTTCAAAGGTTTACACGAAAACTGGCCAACACGATCTAGCGATTGAACACGGCCAACGGGCCTGTGAACTTGAACCGGACGATCCCTTTAGCTTCACCGCGATGAGCGTGACGTACCAACGAGCTTGGGCTGGGACCCAAGATCAACAGTACATCGTCAAAGCGGAAGATGCGAAAGCCAAAGCTCAGATATTGCGTTCGCAAGCCTAACGGCTCGCCAACTCGGAAATTTGCCTCAGCGCTGCACCAATATTTGATCGTTGGATCAGCCGCTTGGCGTTAGCCACGGTTCAGTCGCAAGGATCGGGTCAAACCCCTGTTGGCTGAACCCCTGTTGGCTGATCGATTACAGTCGAAATGATGTTTGTCACGATACGGTCTACTGTAACCACATGGCCTTTCAGGCATGTGCGTCGACCACGCTTGATCCGATCTGTCAGTCTTCGTTGTCACGGGTTAGGTGGCCGCTTTGGGCGATTGCCAAGAGCAACCATAGCATCACTGCGAAACTGCCGATGATGCCGAGCAAACCGAACAAACTCATCGGTTCAAGCTGGACGAAATACAGGTTGATGGTCAACATCGGCGGAACCCGTTGCGACATCATCAGGGAAGATCCGACGAAGACACTGCTGGCCATCACGCCCAGCACAAGCCGATTCACCGAGGGCCCCATCTTTTGATGCTCCAGGGTCAGCCGGGCTTCACCGCGACGAAACATCTGCATCATCGAGATCACTTCGTCCGGCGCAGATTCTAAAAAATTCTCTGCTTCCAAGTAGATTCGTCGAGCCTGACGCAGACGTCGTTGCGGGCTGAGTCGTCGCAGCATCGTCTTCTGAGCGAGCGACTGGACGACCTTCATCGAATCAAACCGAACCCCCAATTCGCTAAGCGTCCCCTCTAACGAAATCAACATTTTCAGCAGCAGTGCAGACTGATTGGGTAGCTTAATTGAATGCCGGTGCAAGATTTCCGTCAGTGCGTTGAGGGCACCGGTCAAGTCAAATTGCTCCATCGATTGACTGCCATAGGTCCCAATAAAGTCAGCCACGTCGATCGCAAGTGCTGACTCGTCCAGTGTCGCGGGAGTCTCACCGACGCGGCGGATCAGCCGAATCAATCGATTTTGGTCCCCGCCCGAAATGGCCAGCAACATGTCTTCGATATTCTCACGAAGAGAATCATCCAGCCGCCCGGTCATCCCAAAATCGAGAATCCCTAAGCGACCATCTTTCAAACAAAACAGGTTGCCGGTATGGGGATCGGCATGAAACAGGCCTTCTTCAAAGATCATCGCCAGGTAAACGTCCGCGATCGTCTGACCAAACTCTTCACACCGATCTGCATCAAGGCGGATTCTCAAATGGTCGATCAGATCCGCGTCGGTCATAAAATCGCTAGGCGGCTCGGGAGCGTCATTCGATCGCGCCGCCCGCTTCGACTGATCTGATGCGGTGTTTTCGCGGGTTGCTTTGCCGTTGCCAGTGTAAACGTCGCTGCGTTGTTGTTCCTGCAAGAGGTCCGCGAGCGAACGTCCGATCAACTCATCCATCACCAAAACCCGTCGCGTACAGAGCGACGGAAAGGGACGCGGTATAACCACCGCGGCATTGTGCCGCTTCATCCAATCGCAAAAGTGTTCCAGGGTTTGTCGTTCACGGCTGAAATCCAGCTCGCGCAAAATCATTGGAGCCAACTGCCGGACAACGTCACTCGGTCGCCAGGCGGCAAGTGTCTCGACGCGTTCAGCGAGGTCGGCGAGTCCGCCGAGTAATTCAATGTCCTGCCGGACTGTTTTCTCGAGGCCTGCGCGTTGGACTTTGATCACGACGCGACTGCCGTCGACCAAGACTGCGCGATGTACTTGACCAATTGACGCACATGCCAGGGGGGACGCGTCGATGGACCGGAAATTGGATTGGTAGTCTTCGCCGAGTTCAGATGCGAGTGTCTTTCGCACCGTCTCGATACTGTCAGGACGGACGTCAACGCGTAGCTTTTTCAGTTCTTCGCTAATCGACAGCCCCACCAAATCGGGCCGTGCGGCCAAAATCTGCCCCAGTTTGATAAACGTCGGACCTAGATCGGTGAACGCCATTCGGACCCGTTCTTCACGGGTGTAGTGAGCCAGAGGGGTACCGCGATGGTCTTTGTACCATTTGCTGAATGGCAGCCGCTGGTGCTGGCTAAGCCAATCTGCGAGCCCATACCGCTGTAACACGGCAAGGATCTCGCGCCAGCGGCGCAAGTTTCGGTACAGTTGAGGAATCGCGGTGATTTTCATGCGTTAAGACGGCCCGGGTCAAATGCCGTTAAAGAAGCACTTTGGCAACTCTCAATTGTAAACAGGGCAGAAATTCGGTTGATCTTGAGCAGCTGCGAGGATTTTTTCAGGCAAAATACCCGCAAATCTCAATCGATTAAACTAGCTCGCCCGGTTGTACATTCGGCCTCCCCACCCCAAAAAAGGGGTCAGGACTCAATTCGACTCGGCGATCGCCGGTCCAAGCTGTAAACCGCTTCAGTCCCCGCTTTCATCGCTGTTTTTTGCCAAGACAAGTTACGCCTAGATCAATCTCCGTCGACGCACGTTGCCACACCACTAACTTTTAAGCCCCGTCGTTTCCATGAGCGAAGCACCACCAATCGAACCCACCCAGCCCGGTGGCGGCGCCACGAATGAACGGACAGCACAATCGGCGAACGTTGCCGCCGTCGCCGATTTAGCCAAACGAATCATTGGCAACGTGGAACACGCGATTGTCGGGAAACGCAAACAGTTGGTGCTTTCGTTGGTCGCATGGCTGAGCGGAGGCCACCTGTTGCTCGAAGACGTTCCCGGTGTTGCCAAGACCATGCTTGCGAGGGCCCTTGCGCGAAGCGTTGGCTGTGAATTCAAGCGCGTTCAGTGCACACCAGACTTGCTACCCAGCGATGTCACGGGAACTTCGATTTTTAATCAGAAGACGGCGGAGTTTGAATTTCGTCCCGGTCCGGTGTTCACCCAAATTCTGCTGGCCGATGAAATCAATCGCGCCACGCCGCGAACTCAGGCCTCACTGCTTGAGGCAATGGCTGAGTCTCGCGTCACCGTCGACGGCACGACACACGACCTTGAAAAACCATTTCTGGTGATCGCAACCCAAAACCCGGTGGACCACGAGGGTACCTTTCCGTTGCCCGAAGCCCAACTCGATCGTTTCCTGATGCGGTTCAGCCTCGGGTATCCGTCGTTGGAGGAAGAAATGCGGATGCTTGAGTTGCTACAGCACACCCACCCGGTCGACCAACTGCAGCCTGTCGCGACGGCTGCAGAACTGACTGCTGCTCAACGTGAGATCCGCAAGGTTCACGTCGACCCTCGAGTCCGGCAGTACTTTCTGCAGATCATCACGCAGACACGTCATCATTCCGATCTCGCACTCGGTGGCAGCCCACGTGCGTCGATCGCGTTGTTTCGATGTGGGCAAGCGATGGCGGCTATCCGTGGCAAAAACTTTGTTTCCCCCGACGACATCAAACGGATTCTTGGTCCAGTGATGAACCACCGTCTAATCATGCAGCCAGAGAGTCGACTACGCAAATTGACGACCGATTCGGTACTTCAAGAAATCGTCAGTGAAATCGCCGTGCCGACAATTCAAGCTTAATGCGTCGTAAATGCTCAGCGGTGGAACGTCGCTTTAATGGCCTCTCTAACGATGCGATGAAACAGCCGACGTAGACGTTTCTTGCGATGCGTTTTATCATCCACGAGCGTCGCCACGGCGGCGAAAAATCGAAACGTTGCTGATGACGACGGCTGGTAATTAAGTAAACATCGATTTTAGGATCATTCCACGATCAGATTTCGACACCGCACTTGCCGAATCGAGGTAGAAGCGTGATTGAAAAGGTAGCTGAGAGAATCGCGGTCAATAGCAACGTGGTTCACCAAGCCGGTGAAGTGCCCCTTTTGATCCGCTCCTCGGTCAAAGACACGTCGATTGCAGAACTGAGTTTTCTGCGGCGGAGCCTGTTGTTCGCCGAGTTGGCGATGATCGCGTACAACGACTTGACGGAAGCACAAGCGGCAGCTGAAATCGCCGGTTTCGACGAAGTGACCTTCTATGATCGTGATGGGGCTCAGGCGTATCGGTTTCGCAATCGACAAGACTGTGTGATCGCATGTCGCGGGACCGAGCCAAACGAATGGAACGATATCAAAGCCGATGCGAACGTGGGCAGCGTTCTCGCCGAGACGGTCGGGCGAGTCCACCGTGGCTTCAAACGTGAAGTCGACGACCTATGGCCGATGATCGAAACCGCGTTGATGGATAACAGTCGTCCGCTGTACTTTTGCGGTCATTCCCTCGGAGGTGCGATGGCCACGATCTGTGCCGGACGATGTTTCCTATCGCATATTTCCAGCAACCCGGCCGAGTTATTCACCTATGGCAGTCCTCGCGTCGGAGACAAACGCTACATCAACTACGTCACGCTCGATCACTATCGGTTTGTTAACAATAACGACATTGTGACTCGCGTCCCGCCGGCCTTTTTGGGTTACCGTCACAATGGTGCAGAGGTCTACTTTGACCACAACGGAAGGATTCGGAAACTCGGTTTGGTTTCCAAACGTCGTGACAAATGGCGCGGTTTTATTCGATCTCTCAAACGCTGGAAGATCGATCACTTTACTGACCATTCCATCCATCGGTACATCGAACCACTCGTTGAAGCGGTCGAAAAAGAGTCCGAATCTGTCGAATCGGGGGGACAAGCAAAGCCTGCGACCGCCTACGCCGATCTCGATGAGCACTAGCGATTCGGCTCACCAGACGTCGAATCTGACGAGAAAGCCGATGCGCGACGGCAAATCGAATGCCGTCCTACGAGTTTTGAGTGTTTTGATGACGCGGTGTTTCTCGAGCCAACTTGCTCGGTCGCTCGTAAACTCGACATTCATTGGCCGCACCCTGCATGCACCCCGAAGGCAATCTCGCCTACAATGAAAGACTGCTCCACTGATTGATGTAGTTTCACCGGCATGCCGTCCTTCCCTGGCGGCAACGGCCTGCTATACCTCAAGTCAAAACGTACAAACTCGTTGTTAACCGCGACGAAGCGATGTTCGCCCGAACGAGCCCACGCGGATTGACAACGCAATGACGCCTTCTTCGGAAGCGAGAACGAACTTTAAGACCACATGTCACAAGAACGCGACCCTGCCAACGACGACGCTTCAATGCCCGAGTCGCCCCGGACACTCAAATCCCAAGCGTCGGATTTGCTGCCGACGCATATCGAGATCGACGGCGTACGGCTTAAACTTGCGAAACCGTTTCGCGATAGTGGAAAGTGGATCGGCCAAGGAGAAATCTTAGAACAGCTCCTGGCGTGTTGGATCTCGATCGACGAAGCCGACCTGCCGCTGACGCCGCGGCTGGTTGGGGCCCCCGGTGTAGGGAAAACGCAACTCGCGATCGCAGCGGCCAAAGCCCAAGGACGACCGCTTTTCATCTACCAATGCACTGCCGATACCCGACCTGAGGATCTGCTCGTCACTCCGGTCCTCAGTCAGAAAGGCGAAATCGCGTACCATGCCTCACCGCTTGTCACCGCAATGGTCTGTGGAGGCGTTTGCGTGCTGGACGAAGGCAACCGGATGAACGAAAAATCCTGGGCGTCGCTCGCTCCTTTGTTTGACCACCGCCGCTATGTCGAATCGATCGTCGCCGGAATCACTATCGAAGCCCACTCGGAATTTCGTGCCGCGGTCACAATGAACCAAGATGAATCGACGTTCGAGATCCCTGATTACATCATGAGCCGCTTGCAACCCACGTTGCCGGTCGGCTTCCCGAATAAGCAAGACGAGATGGCGATTTTGCAATACCATCTTCCGTTTGCCGAGGCGGAGATGCTTGCGATGACGGTCGAATTTCTGCAACGATCGCATCAGCTGAAACTTGAGTTTTCCCCACGCGACGGCATCAATCTACTCCGCTATGCACTTAAGCGGATTTCGCAAGATCCGGGGCATCCGGTGAGCCGCGATCAGGCGTGGCAAGAAGCTCTCGAAAAGTGCTTGGGCAATGAAGCACTCGACCTAGAAAAACTTTCGCAACGCAAAAGCCGAACGCTCGGTGGTGACGCCGTTCCACTGGGACTGGCTGACTTGTTCTTCGATCGCGACGACCCGATGCACCCCGATCGCGATGAAGACGATGAGGATGACGACTTCAATGTCTGAGACTTCTAAGCTACAACGGAATGTCGCCGACTCAACTGCGAACCGAAGACGCACCGCGATTTCGACTGAGACAGAACTCCCACGCCCCGTCGCCGTGATCGACATCGGTGCGTCTGCGATACGAATGGCGATCGCCGAGATCAATCCCAACGGCGAAGTTCGAAAGCTTGATCAGTTGATCCAGCCGGTACCACTTGGAAAAGAGACCTTCGAAACTCGCCGCCTCTCCCGACGCAGTATCGAACGCGTCGTAAGTGTTTTGACGCAGTACCAGCGTATCCTGCTGGAATACGGAATCGACCAGCCATCCTCCGTCCGAGTCGTCGCGACCAGTGCGGTTCGTGAAGCTTCTAACCGCCTGGCGTTTGCCGACCGCGTGTTTATGGAAACCGGGCTTCATGTCCAGCCCATCGACGAAGCGGAAGTCAACCGAATCACTTACATGGGGATCACGCCCCAATTGCTGGCCGATGAGGAACTCTCCAATGGCAAGGCGATGGTACTTGAAGTTGGCGGTGGCAGCACCGAAGTACTGGTCGTTCGCAGTGGCAATGTGTTGGCAAGCCACTCATACCGGCTTGGTTCGATTCGAATGCTACAGACAATTGACTTAGCAAGAGCCGGAGCTAAACGTCGCAGGGCGCTGCTGGAAAACCATATCAACCGGATGCTAACACAGCTCAACGAGTTAGTACGTTCCGAATCACAGCTCAACTTGGTTGCGGTCGGCGGAGACATTCGCCTTGCGACACGCCTGATCAATCCTCAGTGGAAACGTCGGACCCTGACGAAAGTTCCCACCGAAAAATTGGTCCAGTTGACTGACGATATTCTGACGCTCGACGAAGAAGAAATCGTCAAGCGATTCGGCGCAACCTTCATCGAAGCACAAACGCTGGCGCCTGCACTACTTGCGTACTCCGCCGTCGCGAGACATTTTTCGCTCGAGCATATTTATGTCAGCGACACCAACATGCGTGACGGCTTGCTGAAGGATATGGCCGCCGAAGGTCGATGGACCGCCGAGTTCCGCAACCAAATCATTCGTTCCGCGCTTTCGCTGGGGCGTCGATTTCATTTTGATGAAATGCACGCCCGTAGCGTCGCCGAACTGTCGCGAAAACTGTTCGATCAGTTGCGTCCGCAGCATCGTTTAGACAACCGACACGAAGTCATCTTGTACGTCGCCGCGTTGCTGCACGAGATCGGGATGCAAATTAATATCCGCGGACACCACAAACATTCGCTTTACATCATCCGTCACAGCGAATTGTTCGGACTATCGCAATCCGAACTTGTGCTGGTCGCTTTGGTGGCCCGCTATTATCGACGGGCGACGCCTCAGCCGACGCATTCGGAATACATGTCGCTCGATCGAGAGCACCGCGTTTTGGTCAGCAAGCTCGCCGCGATCTTACGACTTGCGGCTGCTCTTGATGACACGCGAACCAGTCGAATCCGAGAAATCGATTGCAAAGTCGAGGGAAACCGCCTCATCATCGAAATCCCGGGTGTAAGTGATGTCTCGTTGGAACAAATTGCCATGAAACAACAAGCAGGATTGTTCCGCGATGTCTACGGACTTCCCGTCATGCTCCGCGTCGGCGGCTGATGCCGCCGGCTGGCACTTGAACCCGCTCAAACGGCATCCAAGGGTCGTCTAGGATCCGCAACCACAGTCACACGCGCACGTCTGCTCAACGGTTTTCATGACGGTGCACGGAACTTGTTTTTCAACCGTGTAGGGCACTTTCACTATAATGGTGCGTTGCTCTTCAACCTGGACGCACTCGGGGATACTCGCCGTTACCATTTTGGTTTTCTTGCGGTATTCCATGCTCTTGTAGGGATGCTTGATTGTTTTTGTTTCCGTCTTGGTGAAGTACTCTTTGACTTTACGAGTCTTCTTGATTGGAACCATGATGTCGACTTCACAGGTGTACGGTTCTTCGACGCAAACCTCTTTCATCACTGTCACTTCCTTCGTGACTTCGACCGGATTGGGGCACCAGACCTTCTTCTCGGTACACTTGCATCCGCCACAAGTTTCGCTGGCTACCATTTCGATCTTCCAACATCCCTGATCTTCGACGCAAGTCTTCGTTTCGGTCACTGGCACGCATTCGGTACGTTTGCGCATTTTCGTGACAGTGTCCTTCGCCGGGACCATCATTTCGTATTCTTGATCGACCCAGCGAAACTTCGGTGTTTTCACTTCGATTACCTGCTCATCCACTTTTTCGACACACACCAGTGCGTTGTACTCGTATGGGACTTGCTTCTCGACGGTGATGGTCTTCGGAACCAAGACGGTTTCGATACGCTGCTCTTCGCGGTAACAAGTCTCCGTCACGGTTTTCATCACCGTGCAGGGAACTTGGACCACTTTCGTGCACGATCCGGTTCCATTGCATTTGGCACAATCATCACAAGCCGGTGCGGCGGCGGGTAGCAGCATGAAAATGCTGGCTAGCGAGCCCCAGAATCTGGCGGAAAACATCGTTTCTCGCTCCGTAGCAGTTCTCGGTGGTGTTCGATTCGCCGCAGACGTTGCGGTTTCGCAACAAACCTAGGTTAGACGGGTGGGGTGTCAAACAAGAGACGTTGACATTTTGCAACATCGTTGGACGATTGACCGTGTTAACCTGTAAAGACAGACTTACAACCAAGTCCGCGGGCCACCGCGTTTTCCATACTCTCCCACTTCGGCCCCAACACGCCTGCGCTGCTGATGACCAGTCCACCGCCAGTCGAATTTCAGCCCGGGATGGAAGTCGTTCCCGGCTACACCTTGATTTCACCGCTCGGCAGCGGGATGGCTGGCGATGTTTGGCAAGCTCAGGCGGCCGGAGGGATCAAGGTTGCTCTTAAAGTTGTCCGGTCACTTAAAGATGTCGGTGGCCGAAAAGAACTCAAGGCACTCAAGACCATCCGTGATGTCCACCACCCAAACCTTTGTCCCCTGTTTGGCTTCTGGACGAAAGATGGTAGCGGCCGAATCCTCGCTGACGGTGAAACGGAAGAATTGACCCTTGATTCGGTTCAGTCACATCCCCATCCAAATGGGATAGACTCGGCCAATCAACCACCACCGGCACCGTCGGATCAGCCAATGCAAGGTACGATGGCGATCGATCAGTCGATGGCCGACAACTTTGCATCGCCACAGGAAAAGGGGCCTTCAAATGATCAACAGGAATCGCCAAAGCCTAAAGTAACGGCCGAACAACTCATTGTCGTTATGGGACTTGGCGACTGCACTCTCTTTGACCGGCTACGATTTATCCGGCAAGACGCCGGTCTCTCCCCCGACGATGTCGAAACACCGCTAGGACTTGAACCAGAAGAGACCATTCGGTACCTACGTGCCGCCGCCAGTGCGATCGACCTGCTCAATCATGAGCACGACGTGTATCACTTTGACATCAAGCCGCAGAACATTCTGCTCGTCGGCGGCGAAGCCCAGGTTTGCGACTTCGGATTGGCAAAAAAAATCGAAGCCGACGTTCGGGCGACACAACAAACTCATGCGACGCCCGCCTACGCATCCCCCGAGATCCTCGAAGGCGAACATCTCTCAACCGTCTCGGGCGACAAGCTGTTTGTCGATCAATACTCACTAGCGGTGACCTATTACGAATTGCGAACTGGCTTGCTGCCGTTCGACGTCACGACACATGCCAGTATGATCGTGGCCAAATCAACCGGACGCTTGGATCTGTCAGCGCTCTCGCCCCCTGAACGCAAAGTTTTGCAAAAGGCACTCGAGCGCGATCCCAAGAAACGGTTTCGATCCTGCACGGAAATGATCAAGTCGCTCGCGGTCGCTTCGGGGGTCGATAAAAGCGGCGGCATCACACTCACTCGTATCATCGGGACGGTCGCCGCACTATTGCTCTGCATGACCCTGGGTTTTACCTCTTGGTGGTACTTCTTTCCGGAAAGCTTCAACGACTGGATCAATCAAGGCCAGATCAACACCGCCAAAGAGTTGTTGGCTCGCACACAAAGCAGTTTTGAACGCACCGAAGATCAAGCGTTTAACGAGTCCAGTTTTACGATCATCAATGTTGTCCTTGGTGAAGCCGCGGACCTTGCCGCCCACGCTCCAGACGCGACGACTTCCGGTGAAGAAGGTGATCTTCGTACAAGCAGTCAAATTCTTTTCGCGAAAGCTGCGAATCGGCTTCTCGAGCGTGTTCATCAATCTCTATCGACAGTCGAAAACGAAGGTGACGATCTTCGCGCCTCCGATATGTACACCGCTCTCGCCGAGGGCATCGCAGTTTTCGATCCCGATGTCGAGCCTGATTCGGAGCAACAACGATCGGTCAAGAAAACCATCCTTCAAGGCGTCAGTCATTGGTCAGAAAGCGACAATCAATCGCTTGCTGATTCGTACGAACAGTTTTCCATCAGCCTCTCGGCAGCCAAGACAAGATTCCGATTGCACGAGAATGCCCCCGTCGATCCAAAGGACCTTCAGGCCATTCGTACGGCCATCGAGAATACCCCCGAAGTATTCGAACAAGTCCAAGGGATCGATCTAGCGTTTGCCTCGATGTTGATTCCAATTGCAAGTATCGATCAGCGATCGTACACAAGCTGGGATGCGTCACAGTGGCTCAATGCCGACGTACGACGTGACCTTGGCCGCGCCGAACGACTCGGCGGGGCACGAGTCGTCACCGATCCATACCTTTCCCTTTGGCTCGAGATTCGTGATGCCTTCATCCAATCCGTGGAGCCGGTGGCGACAGGTGCCATCGCAAACGATCGTGTATCAGACCAAGCTCTTGACGAAGTCCGACGTGACTTCCCATCTCTCGAAAGTGATCGCAAGCTCGCCCAGTTGCGACAAGCCATAATTGGGAATGACTGGGACACCGCAGCGATCGTAATCGAACAACTGAACACTCAGACGAATCTCGACCAAACGCGACGACAAAGTTTGATGCTTCTCTCGCGGATGAAAGAACTCCGCGAGCAGCCAACCGCGATGGGCGAGTTGCTGCTCGCGATTCAATCACAACAGTTGTCAGCGACGGAATTGCGAACACGAAAACTATTACCTGTACTGGAAAACTTTGTTCGCTATTGCAATCAAGAACGACTGGCGATGGCTTTCGATCCGGCATCGATCCCCTTTGACGCACAGGTCGATACTTTGCAGTCGCTCGAACAAGTGACCGAACTCTCACTTGATCCTGCTGCATTTGCAGTGCCGTTGATGGCCGCTTTGATTTCACCATCGGATCGCGTCATCGATCAGAATGGGAACCTGAACGCATCGTTGAAAACGTGTGTCGAACGCATTGAACAATCAGCGGACTATTCGCTACTTCGATCTGCGTTGAAACTCGAACAGGCGATTCGTGCGGACGAGTTCTCCGCAGCCACCGTTCGTGACGCCGCATCGGAAATACAGCAGTCGAATACGTCATTGTTGGACATCCTTTCACCAAGCTATCGGCCCTACCTTCTGCTATGTGCGGCCGGGCTCGGACGTCAGTCCGTTGACGCGGCCGATGAATTACTTCGCCGGCAATCGCGCCAATCGATTCGACAGCTGGGCGATTGGAGATTGCTTTCCGCGACAGAATTGATGGCGGATGCCGCGATTGACATCTCTTCCGTGCGCAATGATTCGTTTGAATCGCGCCGTTATGAACCCGACGATACAAATCGGACCGCAAATGCATTGGCGGCAAGCTATTTGAGATCGGGAAAGCTCTTAGCTGACCATCTCGAATCGCAAACCGCATTGACGCTCGAGGTGGAGCTGTTCATCCATGCCGTCGCTACCAACACCGACCCTACGAATTCAGTCGAAGTTCCGGGGACTCTACGCGCATTGATCACGTCGGCAGAATTGTCCTCCCAGCGCTCCATTCAACTTTTATTGACAATGCACCGGGTAGGCCTAAACCTTGTTGCTGACGAAAACGATTCAAGTCGTCGTGCGACCATGGCAACGGTATTCGTCTTGAATCCCGCAATCGAACTCATCGACCGTCTGGGTATCGAACAGTTTGGTCCCGGGGAAAGCGAGTCGTTATCAAAAACGAGTCTCGTCGACAGCGTGATCCTTCCCACGGTTCGCACGATTGTGATCCCCAACCTGGACATTGATAGCGACGGCCTGATCGTGAAGGGGATTCGCCAGATCTCACCGGGCTCCGACGCGATTCAGCGTTTCAGCGAACTTGCAGCGTTGGTATACACCGACCGCGTTGCCCGAAGCGGCTATGATGACAAAGATCAGTTTTGCCGTGATCATATCGCACTCACCACTCTGACACTTCGCGAAGAATCGACCGAAGAAGAAGACAAAGCCAAACTTATCCAGCTAACTGCGAACGCATTCTTGGCGTTAGAACAAACCAACGGCGCCGCATTTTTAAAATTCGCCGATCTGGCTCCCAAACTCGGTGCCGACACGCTAACCGCGACAGTGCTGCGTGCGGAAGCGTACAAACAACTCGCCGAATCAACCGGAGACTGGGCATTACGTCACGAAGAATTTGGCCGATCAAGGCAAGCGTTTCTACGGGTCCTCGAACTCCTCGGAAACGGGATTCCCGAATTAACTATCAATCGAAGACACCGCTTCAATGCCCTTTGTAATGTCGCGGCAATCGGCGTCCGCCAAGCTTTCTATTCTTCTGACGTCGACGTCAAGCTCCCTATCTTGCTGAAGTCGTTCGATTGTATGAACGAGGCGATGGCGATGAATCTTGACGAGTTGACCGTGCAAACCGAATGGAATCGAGCAACGCTATGGATCAATAAAGGGAACGCTTGCGAGGACATCGCCTTCTACTGTTCGGCAGGGGATTCGGAGGAAGAGATTGAACGCCGAGAAAAGTTCTTCACACTCGCGATCGAAGCCTTCGGTAACGCGAAGGAACTCGGCAAACGAGATCTGAAGGCACAGTACTCACTCGGTCGTGCACTACTGCGCCAGTCCAGTTTTTACGACGGAGAGGAACGTGAACAAATACTTGATCGCTCGAACAATGCTTTCGAGCAACCTCCCACCCAAAAACAACTGACGACCGAGCTTCCCAAAGCTATCGAGTGGTATGTATGGAAGATGAAAGTTGATGAAGCGAGACTGGACACTAATGATGCGTTAGCTTCCGCTGACCTGGTGACGGAATTGCTTTCGCGACCAGAGATGATCAGTGACTTCCGGCGTGGCGAGTTTATGTGGGCGGCTTGCTTGGTTTACGGAAAGCAAAAGCAGTTCGAGAAAATGATCGCCGGACTGAAGTCCCTTGGCGATTCAGGAACGCCGGATGAATTTGCTAGACACATGGGAACGCTTATCGATCTGATCGGTCGCTCCAGCGATCGCGGGCTTTTCACCTACATTCTTGACACGGTTAAGCACCGCCGACCGCCTGACCCAGGCTTTGACGCAGCAAACGACGGCAGCTATCAAATGTCCAAAGTATCGACCCAAGCGTTGCAGGACATGAGTGAACGATTAGCTCATGGTCAAAAGCCTCAACCGTCACAGCCCTTGTTTGCGGACTTACGTGAAGGTGCTCGCGCTCTCCACCGATGGGTCGACCCACAATCCGGTGGCGACTACGCAAAACTCGGGACGTTGCTTGCCGAAGGTCAGCAGATCCTTATGAATCGCGACGAGCGGGAGGCGATTCGCTTTGCCTACGAATTAGCATTGATTGCCAATGAGTCAGAAGAGTTCCCCTTCTACGTCAAAAACCGCTGCTATGCGATTGTTATGTACTCTTTAATGTTTTGGGAACGAGTGGCGATGCAAGAAAACGAGGGCGCACTTACACCTCAGTTTTTACAAACAGTCGTCGATCGCTACAAAGACGACTTCAGCCAGGAACGTCGCGAAACGCTGACAAAATGTTTGCGAGAAACAGCGGAGCTCGCCAAAGCAAAGGACCCCGCGTTGGCCAAATCGATGCTGGACGCCGTTCGAATGATAGACGCGTTTGGCGTAGATACATCAGCCGATGAGCCCTAAGCAACTAAAAAGATGAGTCACGGGGTTTAAGCATCCGGATCACAACCTCCCGCTTGCGGGAAAGCCGGACGGGCAAACGTCAGGGGAGAGTGCTCTCTCCGGGCCTGTGAGCCCGACTTTCGCAGTGGGATAGGAAAATGAGTTAAGCCGAATCATTCATTTCCACTGCTTAACGCCGGTTGCTGTCAAGAAAACGTAAACGCGGGCTTAGAGACGCTACGCTCACGATTCAGAGACGCTCTCAGCACAACGGTATAGATAGCAGATCACCCCACGCAACTTTGGCAATCTCTGTTACCGAAAGACGTAAACGCGATAAAGATCCATATCGATGGCAACAAACCCATTGGTGTCGCCCCTGCGATAAAAGCGACCATCAGTGATGGTCGTCAAATCCCACGGGATTCCGCTCACAGTATCAGCCCACGTCCCTGAACGAGTCGCCCCTTTGAGTTTGGTACGATCTCTGGCAAATGCGGCAAGTGATACGCCAGCATACGCGGATGCAAACGTTTCCACTCCGGTCGCATCGGTATCGAAAATGATGTACTCGTGGGCATCTTGAGCAAACGCTTCGGCTGGTTTTCTTGCTACGATCGTCGCTTGAGCAGGAAGCCCAGCACCAAAAGTGACAAAATCAACATTCGGCCCACCACACCCAGTAACGATTGTACAGCAAAGCAAACTCGCGATCACGAAACATCGTGGCACAGCATTCAAGCCTGTATTTGAGTAGTCTTCAAACCTTCGGCGCAGACCTTGGACCGACGACGATAGGAAGAGTCCTGTTCTTGTCCAATGCTGCCATAGAAAGGTCTGCGGCGAACTTGCAAAAATCACCGGAATTGCCAATACCAATGCTTTCCCTCCCAAAACTCAAAATCTCCAGATATCGGCTTGACAAGCGATTCCACACTTCAAACGCATAAACCATCCCACGATAGTCCAATGCTAAGTCGACTTCGTTATCGAAACTCCGAAAATAGCAAATGCCCACCGAAGGACTAAAAATCCTACCGTCGTCACGGCTATCATCGTCAGGCAGAACACCAACCCGGCAGCAACGTCCAAGCCATTACGTCTAATCATGAAACTGGAAATGGCATATGCCGCACCGCCCCCGCCGAGAAGTGACAGAAGGCTGACGAACCAGCCAGCCAAAGTGAACCGATCAAAATCGATATCAAGCTCGTTGATCGCTGCCCCAATTCTCTCCGCGATCTCTGGTTTATCATTCATCGTTGCTCCAACGCATCTCTCGATTACCGGCAGAACGAAATGTGCTAACTTATTCTAACCATCACGCATCACAGTTGCGTCGATCCGAGAGAGTGATCTGATTTACCTCGATGAAATCCAAAGCAATCCCCGGTCAAACACACTATCGGTGTGACAACATCTGCAAACGCAAAAAAATTTTTTCTTTGGCAAGCGGAATAGGAACGATCGACGCTCACTTCACTGTACAAACAAAGGGCGTCGCTATTGCGGCACCTCGTCGATCCAAAAACGTCGCGTAGCACCGGACTCGTTCGATTGCCAGCAGATACCGGAATGAACATCAAGGCAAGTTAACCAGCCTTGCCCGTAGGCCCAGGTATCAATGCAAACTGCATGACCAACCGAACACGGCACGCCAGAACGCTGTGCCGTATGTCCACAAATCATCGTCAACCCAGATTGGTGTGGCCTGGGATTTCCAAATGACTCCCAGTACAGCATATAGTCTGGTTGTTCATCAATCGGAACTTCGGCATCTGCATTCGCGTGGACAAAGAAGTGACTCTCCGTAGTGTAATGCGACCGCAAACAAGACTCGAGAAAATGCCAATGGTCATTCGGAATCCCATCGAGTCGATCAGTGCCGTAGGACGACAGAACCGCATCACCTCCGCATGTCAGCCAATCCTTGAGGCATTGCTTGGATTGACGTGCCTCAAGTAACATTATTTCATGGTTGCCGCGGAGCGGAATCAGCCCCTCCCTCGCTTGTCGATCGATCAGCCAATCGATCACTCGTCGCGTGTCAGGGCCACGATCCACATAGTCGCCAAGCGTGATGACCCGGTCACCGGAGGAAATTGCAGCGAACGATGCCAGTGTATCAAGCGATCGGTAGCAGCCATGAATATCGCCAATCGCTAAAGTTCGCATTTAGCTATCCTCTCTGAAAAACTTTCACTCGGGAAATGCCACGATTGCCGCAGTCTTAATCGATGCAATCACAACCCCAAAATACCGGCCAGCCCTGCATTTTTCCCTTTCTCGCAATACGACTACCGTTTGTATCGATTTTCAACTCACCATTTTTATCACACGTGAGACTGGGATGGACATTTGCTTCACTATCCCACTGGGAGAGTCGGCCTCTCAGACCCGGAGAAGACGCCCTCCTCGGCCGATTGCCCGTCCGACCTACCCTCAAACGGAAGCGTGTTATCCAGATGCTTCCCCCCGAAGACTTATGATTAATTGCTAAATAGGACCAATCGAATACGTTTGCGTCAACGATCTAGTTGTTTTTTTCTTTCTGGCATACCAAGCAATGCTTCCAGCTTGGCATAACCTTCAGGGGTATCGCGGAACTCGCCAGCAACATTGCCATCCCTATCAATCAAAATCATTGTAGGATAATTGATCACTCCATAGTCGGAAGCCATTCTGCAAGTCGCATCCTTCATAGAATTCCCGCGAAAAGGAGTTGGTTTCTCCGCAATCAATGCGACAGGATACGTAATGTTTTTCCCTTCTAGAATCCCATCCTTTAGTGACTCTGCAAATTCGTCGTATTCCGAAATCGAAGTGATTGTCTTCCCGGCATCGATATGAAGCCCAAGGATTTGTAAACCGTGTTCTCGATAACGGTTGTCGAGTTCAATTAGTCGAGGGATTTTGACGATACACGCGTGGCACCAATAACCCCAAAAATCCAACAAGACCACTTTCCCCCTTAAGTCCTTTAACGACTTTGGGCCCGTTCCTTTCCAAGCGATCACGTCGGCAAAGTCAGGAGCCGGCTGTCCAAGCAGTTTTTTTGATCCTTTGAGTGAGAGCTCCATGGGGTACAATTTCAATTCCGCGACCCCGTCCGAGATCGAAAATGACCGTTTTGCCACCAGTGTTCCATCATTCGCTCCGATGGCAGTCATTGAATACTCTCCAGGCGGAAGAAAAATCTCAAAGTCCGGCGCGAGTGAATAGTGTTCAACGCAAAGCCGTCCGTCAAGCGAAACGCTAAGAGAGTTCCTTTCAAGTTCAATGCCATGTTCAGCAAGTTCTTGGCATGCAAGCTTTCCAAAAACCCGGCATTCCGGGTGAAGAATAATCGTAACTTTTTCGTTCACGTTTCGCGGAAAATTTACAATACCGGAAAGTTGGCGTCCCTCATGACGTGCAACAAGACTAATACGGAAATCACGCAAGATCTCCATGCCACGGCTCAACGTCGCGGTGCCACGTTTGCCGGTCCGCGTTTGACGCGGAAAACTTTCTTGCGACGCCGGATCCGGTAAATATATCCAAGACGGCGATTCGTAGGAAGAATCTCCAAAACTTGCAGAGAAGCCAATCCTTGCCCCTTCAACTGGCTGAGAGTATTGATCAAGAACAAGAACTTCTAGATCGCTCGAAGTTCGAACTGAGCTCTCCGGTGGCTGCGACCATACTGCCTTCGGTTCGAAAACGACCATCATCAGGAACGCGTATCCTAACGCCACCAACCCCAGAAAACTCCGTCGGAATACAGTTGCGACACTCACTCGCGACAGACGGAAGAAACTATAGGATTGTCGCTGAAGAAGACCCCAGCTTACACTCGCAATCTGCCAACTCATATGTCAGTGTCCTTTATTTATTGCAGGTTTCGGCAACATAATGACTGTCCCAATGGTGATTCACAAACGAACATACGACGATTCGCTCAGTGCTGCCCAGGATCGTCAAAGTGGATTTCTGAATTAGCGCCGGCGAGATTCTACAATATCCTCGACGATCGGGAGAAATTTTCATCGACGAATAGCGAGATGCGCACGGGGGTATAGGATTCAAAAAAACAAATCGCCAATTTCAATAGAGCTTTCGCGTATAAACGGGTGGTTTACCTGACAGAATCGATTTCATAGCTCAGTAGTCACCGATTAGCCAGCTCGCAGATTTGACGCTCCCAACATCACCTCCATCAAATGCTCCAGTCAGTCAATTGCGATTGCGCCGGACGCCCCTACCAATACGAATCCACAAATTCTGCTTTCGACGCCTTCCAAAAAGGATTCGAGCGAACAAATAAAGATCGCGAAAGCAAAAGATGACCAAACGGTGACCCCAGTTGGAATCAAAACGGCTCGGATTACTCGGCTCAAAACAACTCATTTGTTTGCTTAAAACTTGTTGTACAAACGCTGGCATCCCAAAGCCGTACGAATTGATATCGCGACCGCCATGGCGTGGCAAACCAAAGAGATGGAGAGCCAACGCACGATCGGAGGCTCCCAAATCGACAGAACAATCAACGCCCCTGCCGCAACTATGTAAGCTGCCAGCGGAATTCTCGGAAGATTGGAATTACGGCGCAGATGAATCATCCCGGCCGAAATTCCGATGCATGCCATCCCAATTAGTGGACAGCCAAACGTCAGCACAGTTGCCATTAGGTCGTCGTTATTGGCTCCTTGAATATCGAGATAAAACGAGATTCCGCAAAGAAGAGATGAGATTAAACCGAGACTGAAAATACTGATCGTCAGTATACCTATTGCGACGACTGACACAGAAGCAGGGGAACCATTCTGAGAAGGCGGTGCGTAGGGATTCATAATTGTGGCGGACTCTTTCCGATTAACAAACGCCGCCCGTCGCTCGGGCGGAAAGCGAAGGTCAGCGAGCGCCAAAACGCGTGCAAGCCTGACTACGGTGCGTAGGACCGCTCTCCATTGCCCTGTGCGGGCCCGTCTAAAAGTTGCTTTGCATTAAACTCGTCTCGTTCATCCCGAAGGTGCCGAACCGCATTCGCGCAGGCGAGTGTCATCAGGCACGACACAACGACTGCGCCGACGATCGAATAGATTCGAAAACCAAAATCCGATATCGAAAATCCGAATGGAAGTGCGGCGGCAACTAAAAGCATAACCGCTGCACCGCGTGGTTGATCGCGACGATCCATGCGAGTAACAAGGATTCCTGCGAACTCGCAAAATCCAATGACGAGAATAGTGAAAAGATCGCCAATATCGAGCCCTGATAAATCGGCTAAAGACCATCGCAATTGGCGACTTCCGATCGCGCACAAATCGAGGGTAATGATACGACTATGACTGCACATTGATAAGCGCCCCCATCCTATCACGCTTCATCGTCCGTCAGCTCGACAAAGTTTTCAGTGTGGTAACCGGAATACAGCTGCCCCGTTTCATGGTCGGCAACTACGCAGTGGCCTCGCATGTTCGGGATTTCGCCGAAAAAGATGTACGTTCGAGTATCCATGAATGGATATCTTGCATGGTAGTCCTTGGGTACGGTATCGAAATTGAAACGCACCATGCTCAGGTACCGGGGACAACTTCTATGCGGTGAATCACCAGCTTGCGTCAAGGAGTTTTTTGCAGTCATTGTGCTTTGTCGACGAACGAATGTATGTAGGTCCAAGATTTGATTAGTGTGGTCATTCGCCTTTATGCTGGGGATTCGGACCCGCGATCGGATCGATAGGGAACTTCCTGCGATATTCCCCCCCCACACCAAAACCAACGACTCTTTGTTAATAAAAGTTAGACGGCCCCGCTGGACAGCTTATCGGGCGCTACGTTCCAGGTGATTGTTGTGTCGCAAGGAACGTGAAGCTATTTTCGACACTTTTTCTTGCGGATCAACGCGTCGTTGGCTCGAGCCTTCTTTTTCCGTTCGGATTCGTCTCGACCTTCAGGCCAAACCAACGAATTGCATATTGGACAACAAGCATCGCCTGCGGATGTGGAACTCATGCGAAACTCGTAGCCGCATATATCGCAGGTGTGCTGACGCCCTTCGGGCGTGCGGGAGGAAACGTTCATTGGGCCCTCAATGTGTTAAATCTAGCGGATCAAAGAAGAGAAATCGGTCATTACCGAAAATCGTGCGTTCGCGGACTACCGAGAAAGGATCATTCACGAGTGCTGAAAATCCAACAATCATAACGACGAAGACCGCAACTTTAGGCGTCTAGCGACAACTAACGCGCCGATTGATCAACAGCTCAAAGGTAGCTCATAAGCCGTGGAAGAACTGTCGACGTTCACACCCCAACCAACAACAGGAAAAATCTTCCAATACGCTAAACCTCTTTGACTCGATGCCTCAGATAACTCACGCGCAACGTCTAGTGCGCCACTTAATTCAGACTTGGTAGGGGCCTCATTGACAAAAGACATCCAACTATTTGTTCCGGTCCTCCGCAAGCGGAATTATCCGCGCGATATAAGTTATTGCATTCTCGAATGGTGTCAAATCTGAGTTCATCTTTCGTGCGAATTCAACAACTCCATGATGAAGTACATCCAGTAGAAGCATCTGCCTAGCATCGACTTTCGCCTGTGCGAATTCCTGGAAATCGAAGTTTGGGATCCAACCCCAACCAACTCCACCCGGGTACACGCCAAAATCCGCGTGCGCGAAGACTCCCGTAGCCGGCCGTATACCGAGCTGAACATTCAACTTTTTCGCACCTCCGAGAACGACAGTCTGTTTCGAAATATGCGTTTCATACGCAGTGACTACGGCGTAATTCGACGAGCTAAACGCCAGTACGTCAAATTCAGACGGTATGTCATCAGCCGAAGACACATTCAGTTGATGGGATCGTAGGAACATCTGCAGGTTGGCGAACGACCGAATTCGCGGGGACGGACGAAAGACTCACAAGCCGACCATTAGACACGACTCTCATCCTCCGGTGCAGTACGCCCAGCATGGTCGTCGACCTATAGGGTGCAAGTCCCCTGAGTTACTTCGCGCTGGAACAACGTCGAACGCAGATGATCGTGCTGGACAAATGGCTCCGTCGCCACGTCCGTGCGGGTTCCAGGAACAACTGGCGTTTGCCACACACCCGGTCTCGAAAGTTATCAGCGTTAGGTGTCCCTCCGGCCGATGCTTCCCCCTTCGCCCACAGCGGTCAAAGCCCATGGCGGCTCTCGATGACGTCCGGCGATCAGCGAGCAATAACGAACGAGTAGTAACGGCTCAAGGCCTGTTTGGATTAGTTGAGCGATGGACGGAGCTTGCTCCGAAACGACGAACCGCCTGGCGCGGACCCGCATGCTAGTCGGTCTGGGAAGGGCTGCGGACAACAGCGTTCCTATCCCGACACCCTCAATTCACCGTCATCGCCAAGTTCGAAAAACGTCACGAGTCGATCTGCAAGCCAACTGCGGAAGTTCTGTGTCAAAGGAGGGCAATGCTTGCAGTTCTGAAGAACCTCCCCCTGCGCATTCGGCGCCAACGCCGTAATACGCGTTACGAGGTCCTTACCTGGAAACGAGATGTCGTCTGAGCCACCGAGAGCCAAGACGGGCATCCTTAGATCTTCCAATTCCTGGTCGGTTGCCAGTGGAGGGATACGAAAATCGAATGGCATATCTTGAATCGCGTCGCCAGTGTATTGAGCCCATCCCTCGTCCCACGAGGAAAAAAGAGGCTCAAGCAAGCGCCGCAAATTCTCTGGGGACCGCCATAGGCGATAGCGAAGCAATGGCAGAGCCATCTTAGCGAGGCCCGTTAGGTGCGATCCATTAACGATGCCTGCAGGAACAAGGAGGGCCAGCTTTTCCACCCGCCCTGGAACGCTCGTTGAGAATTGCCGTGCGATAAATCCGCCCCAGCTAACGCCGAATAGCTTGGTCGCTCCAAGATCCAGCTCGTCCAGAATATCAGTAAGCCAATGGACGTGAGAATCATCATTGAGAGGCAACCGCGTTTCTAAACCACGAATAGACTGACCGGGAAGATCTGGAGCGATGACACGATACCGATCTAGAACTGGGTTGAGTTCAGATACCAAAAAGGCCGATCCAGTGCGCATTGCATGAAGACAGACGATGGGAGTTGCACCAGGAGGACCAGCAACCAAAACGTGATTATCGCCGAAGCGAGTAGGCACTTCGAGACTCTCAAACGGAGAATCAATACGCTCGCAGAATCGAATGAACCACTCGTCCAATCTCTTCCGTGCCGACTCATTGCGATAGGTATTCATCCCACTAAGTACACCAATTAAGCGAACGTTTTTCGTAACTGGGCCGCGACGAAAGATTGTCCATCCAAATCCGCCAGGCTTCACCGCTACGGTTTATGGCTTGGTTCGTCGCCGCTCGTTTGCGACGACGATTAAGCAGGTTCAAATATCCATTCCAGAACCTCGCCATCGTCAACGTGCTGAATGGTAGCGGACGGTCGAAAACCAAGCTCCTCCAGTACACGATGCGATGCATTTCGATCAGGTAAGGTCTGTGCCACAATCTGTATCGTTTGATCTGAAAGCTTAGCCATTTCGATTAGAGAGCGTCCCATTTTAGTTGCGATGCCCCTTGATTCATTGCCAGGGAATGTGAAGTAGGCAATTTCTGCCCTGCCATTGGAAGGTGGTCCCTTAAAACCACATGTCCCAACGATGCTTCCGTTGACTTCTGCCAAGTAGCAAATCCACGGCTTGAATGCCTCGACGGTCGAATACAGGTCCTTGCAGGCCAAGACTACATCGGCGAGCAATTCTGGAGCGTCTGTCAGTAATGTTTCAGAGACAAGGCCAGCATCAATTTCCACCAAACGAAATGCCAAGTGTGTCTACCTCGTATTAGTGGTTCTCGCCGACGAAAGATTCCATGAAAGTCCGAGGTTCGATGGCAAGGAGTCGTTCGTCATAAAACTGGCGCCCCGGACCAGTGATCGGAGCAGCTTGAAAATTCCTGTCGCATTCGTTCCACCCACCAAAATCAAAGCCTCTTTGGCAATGAAGATTCTCACCCTTGGCTTCGGCTAATTCAACTCGGTTTGTTGTACTTACGATTCAAAAACTCGAAACTCCGAGATTCTGGGAGGCTGCTCTGGGTAAATCGCCAAAGGTTCAAGAAGGGGTTGCCTGTCAAAGGCGTCCGGCAGGTCGCCGTACCCGGTCGCATCCACGCGGAAGTGGTATCGCACGAACTGCGGTGATGCGAAGACTTGCCGTTATCATCACCAACATGCTCAAGGAACAACAGTCCTATAGCGAATGCCGAGATGCAATGATCGAGCGACGAAAGCGGCAGATCCACGGCAAAGCTAAACGAGCGGCATAACCAAGCGAAGACATCTCAACACCCCTCAAGAACGCCGCAAGGTTATCGTCACCCAAGTCACTTTCAACGAACCATCGTCACGGTACAAAGCCATTGAAAACAACTCTTAGTCAGTCACTGCATCGGCTCGGCACCTTGCTGCTTGCAACACAATGGTGAGGCAAGTCTTGCAAACCTGAGCTGCTCACCCACTCCAATTCGCCCGTAACCATGCGTAGATCCGACCTCGTCGCAGATGCTTCGGTCTCTCGGCCTGACAGTCGCACGTTGCATTGATTTGGAGCCTTGGAGTGTGGTGGGCGGGTCGCATCGAAAAATTGTGTTTGACCAATTGAGTCAAAGCGTTGATGCAAATCGCCCCAGAGGAACCCACGAAGGAATGTATGGGGTGTGGTCGCTGGGACAAGAACGACCACAACAGCCCGAAACAAGACCCAAGCAATGAACGACCGGAGTCAAACAAACGGAACCTAGCGTCCAACCAAAACGTCACGCCAAGCGTGTCACCGATATCCTTATGTCTTCGTCTAACGAAAAGGATCCCAAAACGATGGAAACTCAATTGAAAAAGCTAATCTCTTTCAGGAGCGCTTGGTTCGTCGCTCCAAGCATCGACTACATGACATTGTACGACAAATACATCATGCCATCTTTGAAATAGACTCGCAGTTGGCCACCGTTTGACGACATTTCCGTGGCGTACGCATTTGTGGGTTCGGAGAAACCAAGCCTCTGCTCATCATGTTGCATCAGCCCACGGTCGTATTCGACCAAGCCCCAGGGATGTTGAGAAACCCAAGCATCGAATTCGGCGGGCGTGATCTTGTAAGCAGCAAACAGGTGACCGAATGACGGTTCGTAGCGTACGCATCCAGAAGTGGGCACCAGCGTGTTGGCGTCCTGATGCTGCTGCACGAAAATCCTTCGATGGAGAACCGAGTTTGACGCAAATGTAAATGCGAGGCCGAGCAAAAACATTGCAGCAATGCCCCAGCCTATCGCGAAACGCTTGAAGAGCCGAATTACCAACACGGTCGCGGCAGCCGCGACGAAGCTCCACGCTGTCAGCGAGAAGAAAACGTTGATGTAAGTTTCGCCAAGTCCCTGATACATACTTGTCGACGAACGGCCAGGATCACCGGTAAAAGGCGATCGAATAGAAACTAAAACCCAAAGGCCCCCGACTCGCGTACTCCGGTGCAGTACGCCCAGCACGGGCGTGAACTTATGGGGTGGAAGTCCCCTGTACTTTGTTCCGGTAACTTTTGTGGAGGCATTCTACCAAATGAAATTCTAACAAAAGTGAGTACGAGGCGAGGGCAACTGCGGAAGGGTGACCGACCGTGGGAAGGAAGCCCGCGATGCTCGCTCGGTGTCGCAGCCGGCAACATCCCGCCAAGACCTGCCAGGCTACGAACAGGAACCTGATACGAGGCCGACGATCCCAGACGAGCGGGCTGCTGACCGCGAAGGCAAACCGGAAGAGCGGACGGAGGTAGATCAGGAGCTTGGGCAGGGACAGTTCACGACCCTTATCTGGGGAGATCTTTGACGCGTACCCGCGAGTAGGGCTTGCCCGAAAGGTGGGGCGGAAGCGGTAACGCTCTCCGTGCTCAAAGAAGTCAGCTGAGGCCACAGTAGCCGGTCGGCCGCACACCAGCGGTCAGGCGAAGGGCCGAACGTCATTTCACAAGGACACAACCAACGGTGGCCTCGAACGATCCCAACGCTAACGCGAAGGTAAGACCCAGACCGGCATGACGCAAGCGCATAAAACTCCGACGAGCCTTGAGGCTTCGGCGGTCACCGAGAAGTTAACCTTGAGTTCTGATCCATCGATCACTGATCGAAGCGATTGTTGACGAAGCGAACATCGAGCGTGCTTGGAAACAAGTCAAAGCGAACCGCGGTGCCCCCGGCCCCGACGGCATCACCCTGGACAAGTTCTTCGAGACCTTCCGGCACCATTGGCCGGTCGTTCGGCAACAACTCTTGGAAGGGACTTACCGTCCGGGCCCGTGCCGGCGGAAGTCGATTCCCAAACCCAATGGCGGCGAGCGACACCTCGGCATTCCCAACGTGGTCGATCGCTTGATTCAACAAGCCATCTTGCAAGTCTTGACCCCGATCTTCGATCCATCTTTCTCCGAATCGAGTTTCGGTTTTCGGCACGGGCGTTCCGCACACGGAGCCACCCAGCAGATCCAGCGCACGATTCGCAGCGGCTACCGCTGGTGCGTGGACATGGACCTGTCGAAATTCTTTGACCGAGTCCAGCACGATGTCCTAATGACACGCGTGTCTCGTCGCGTCCGCGACCGACGGCTACTAAAGCTCATCGGGCGTTTTCTGCGTGCTGGCGTCATCGCCGGTGGTCTCCTCCAACCCTCCACCGAAGGCACCATGCAGGGCGGGCCGCTTTCACCACTTTTGGCGAATATTCTCTTGGGGGATTTCGACAAGGTCTTGGAAGCACGTGGTCTGCGTTTTGTGCGTTACGCCGACGACATTCTGGTCTTCGTACGATCCGAGTTATCGCCACGACGCGTGTTCCGTTCGGTGGAACGCTATCTCACCGGGGTATTGAAACTGGCCATCCACCGTGACAAAAGTCGCGTGCGTGAGACTGCGGGAGTCGAGTTCCTCGGCTACCAGTTCCATGGCTTTGGTGGCCAGATCCGGGTGAGTCCGACAAGCGTGAAGAAGATGCGACAGCGCTGCAAGGACATCCTGCGACGATCTCGCGGATGCTCGATGCGTCGTCGCCTTCGTGATCTTCGTCTCTACCTTCGGGGTTGGTTGAGTTACTTCGCGCTGGAGCAGCGTCGAACGCAGATGACCGTGCTGGACAAATGGCTTCGTCGCCGGGTCCGTGCGTGTTACTGGAACAACTGGCGCTTGCCACGCACCCGGTTGCGAAAGTTGTCCGCGTTAGGCGTCCCTCCGGCCGAAGCATACCCCTTCGCCCACAGCGGCAAAGGCCCGTGGCGTCTCTCGATGACGTCCGGCGTTCAGCGAGCTTTAACGAACGAGTGGTTAACGGCTCAAGGCCTGTTTGGATTAGCCGATCGATGGACGGAGCTTGCTCCGAAACGGCGAACCGCCTAGTGCGGACCCGCATGCTAGGTGGTGTGGGAGGGGCCGCGGGCAACCGCGCCCCTATCCCGATTGCGATGGTTCGTCCTTCGTGGGTTTGGCTCAGTCGATCGGTCACAAAGGGTTGGCCATAGGCCCAAAATTGTCCCACACGACAACGTGAGAGCCAGTGATCTGACTCTTGAGAGAGGCTTCGATATCCTCAGCGTCATGGGTGTCCGGCACATGTACCGACAGCATTCGAATACTATGGGGCATCGGAAAAGCATCGAACGACTGAATCTGATCGGTCCATATATCCAGATTCCACTGTCCGTCTTTGGGGAAAGTGGGAAACGTTTGCCTCGGGTCACTTGACCTAGCCTCAAAGCACACTTCCTCCAAGTGAGGCAGCGACCCTAACCACTCAAGTGAGAGGAAATTGAAATCAAGGTCAAACGAGTCGTCAAACCCGAGCTGAGTCACGTTTGGGAAGTCGGTTGCATCAAATGCGGAGACAGCAGCAACGGAGCCAAACGTGACACCGCGGACCTGTATGCCACGGTGACGGTGATTTCGTATAGCGTCAATCCCTGCTGGCCCCATCAGATAGACCCTTGAAACAGCACCAGACGCGTCAATTGTCAAGCGACTCGGAGGAGAGTTCGATTCTGAAACGGTAATTTGCTCCGTGTTCCAGTTTGCATTCCGTTGAATCTGAGATTGAATTGCAGTGTAGTCTCGACGAACGCGAATCCACGCCGCGGTAACCGCCACGAGAGCCGTCAACAACAACAACAGCTTGAGACTCGCTTTCATGTAACAGTTATTTCTATGGACGAAAGAATCCATGTAAGTCCGAGGTTTGATGGGTGGGAGTCATTCGTCGTTAAACTGGCGACTCGGACCCGTGATGCAGGCAGCTTGGAACTG
>NZ_VSZO01000007.1:300000-417172 GCF_008312935.1 Roseiconus lacunae
CACTCGCGCGGAAGCGACGATGCCCCCAACGCAACGAGCCGAACTTTGGAAGTCAATCCGGCGGTGGCTGGGGGTCGACATGGTTTCTCACGTCGATGGCACGAAGGCCGTTGCCTCGGATGGGATGGCGTTCGCGCATGTGGAGCGACGCAAAATCAACGACGCAGCCTTCGCCCGCGTGACGACCCAATGGAAACCTGCGACAAACATGCGAGCGATCATCGAATCGCTTTCCCAATCGGTTGTTCCTGACATACCGTTTGTCGCCATCGGTGATTCTAAACGTGACACCGAAGAAGACGTGGTCTCTCGTGAACCTGAACGCTCTATGAAGTGTCGCCTTAGCCAACGAGCGCGTGATCGCTTCGCCGTCCACAGCGAATTGGGGTGCTTATTGGTCCGAAGTGTCTTCCAAGACGGAAACTGGCAGGCGGAACTGAAACCCGCCGGGGAAGGGTCGCCCCGCTTGACCCCAGTCCTGCCGTCAAGTTTTCTCAACCAGGCGGTTTTTGTTCCTGCCGGCGACTGGGAAGTCACGTTTGAATACCGACCATGGTGGAAACTCCCCGCAATTTACGCTGCCGTCGCAGGGATCGTGATCGTGGTCACATTGCCGCTGATAGCCACTGTTTTGCGAATGCGGCGGCTCGGTGATTGTTGATCTGGACGATGCCCGTTAACCTACGGCAATCGAAAACGCACACAAACTTTCAATCAACTCAAAGGTTTCTAAATGACCGCTCGGCGTGGATCTGATTTTGCCGGCCTGTCCGTCGCCATAGTGACACCGTTCAAAGACGGTGAAGTTGACTACGGTCGTTTGAAAGAACAAATCGAGTTCCAGATCGAAGCCGGCACCCGTTGCTTGGTGCCGGTCGGAACCACCGGCGAATCGCCGACCTTGACGCACGACGAACACGAGCGTGTGATCAGCGAGACGATTCAGTGTGTCGCCGGGCGGGCCAAAGTGATGGCGGGAACGGGTAGCAACAGCACCGCCGAAGCATTGCGATTGACGCAGCGAGCGGCCAAGGAAGGTGCCGATGCGACGCTTCAAGTGGCGCCCTATTACAACAAGCCGACTCAAGAAGGCTTCTTTCAACACTTCAAAGCCGTCGCCGAAGCGGTCGATATCCCCGTTTGTGTCTACAACATCCCCGGCCGAACGGGAAAAGAGATCGATGTTTCGACCATCCAGCGTTTGAGCGATCTTCCTGGAATCACGATGGTCAAAGAGGCCACTGGAAAGCTAGACCAATGCTCGGCAATCGTGGGGACAACGGATTTGACGGTCCTCAGCGGCGATGATTCCTTGACCCTTCCGATGATGAGCGTCGGCGCCGAAGGTGTCATTTCTGTTGCCGGAAACTTGGTGCCGTCCGATATGATCAAATTGGTGACGGCTGCTACCGAAGGTGACTTCGCAGAAGCACAGCGCATGCACCACCAGTTGTTCGCGCTCTGTTCGAAAATGCTGGGCTTGGCAACCAACCCGATCCCGGTCAAAGCCGCGATGCGGATGGTCGGCCGTGATAGTGGTGACCTGCGACTGCCCATGACGCCACTTGATTCCGCAGGTGAAGCGGCTTTGCAAGAAACCTTGCTGGCCTACGGAATGGCCAGCGCCGCGGGTGCGTAATTCGGGGTACGCCGACCCTCAAGGAAACGTGGCCCTCGCGTAGCGTTCTTATCCCCCGCGAGTCATAGGGTCGAAATGGTTGGGCCGCCACCGAGCATCTAAATCTAGAGTTGGGGAAGTTCTTTCAGAGTTGCAATGCAGTCATTGCACCGAAGTGATCCGTGTTCTTCGCGGATTTCCGGCATTCTGGTCGATTACGATTTGACCGAATCCGAGCCGACTTCGATGTATTCCGTCGGTTTGGAACAAGGTCTGCATCTGTCCCAAAGAGACGTGCAAAGTGGCACGGACCTTTCGATAAAAAGCAGTGTTTCATTGCGTTTTCAAGACTTGCAGGAATGCCCTTCATGATTCGACGACGGAAATTTCATCGCTCACGGCGGATTATTGTCCTCCTTGGTGTTGTAAGCATGCTCCCAGGGATTGCATTGGCACAGGACAATAGCGGAGATACGGCGAGTCCGACAGAATCGAAACGCAAAGCAATCGTCAACAAAGGATTTCAGTATCTTGCAAAAGAAGGGCAGGACGAGAATGGGATGTTCTCG
Organism: Roseiconus lacunae; assembly: GCF_008312935.1. Classification (NCBI taxonomy): domain Bacteria; kingdom Pseudomonadati; phylum Planctomycetota; class Planctomycetia; order Pirellulales; family Pirellulaceae; genus Roseiconus; species Roseiconus lacunae. Next base: position 302,188 of record NZ_VSZO01000007.1, read on the forward strand.
TCGCGAGTCGGTCCCGGTGTCACCGCGCTGGTGGTCACCGCGGCCTTGCAAAACGGACGTGATCGCAGTGACCCGATGGTCGCCAAGGGGCTTAAAGCGCTGGAAGGATTTGTGCGTCCCGACGGAGGTATCTACGGCAACGGGCGTTTGAAGAACTACGAGACCTGCGTCGCGATGGTAGCGTTCTCGGAAGCGAACGGGGACGGCAAGTACAACACGGTCCTAAAAAATGCCAAGGACTTCGTCACTGGCGTGCAATACGGAAAAGCTGAGCGAGACCCTTCGGACCCTTGGTATGGTGGCGCAAGTTACGGAGGCAGCGGACGCCCAGACCTGTCCAATACTGGGTACTTGATTGAGGCGCTGCACCGAATGGAGACCAGCAGCAGCGACCCCGCCATTCAAGCGGCGCTGGCATTCATTTCACGGACGCAAAACCTAAATTCCAAGCACAACGATACGCCGTTTGCTGACAAGGTGGATGACGGTGGGTTCTATTACGAAATCCCACTCGAAAAGATTGATCCTAGTACCTCAGAGGAACGCTACACGCCCAACGGCGGTTTGCGCAGCTATGGATCGATGAGCTACACGGGTTTGAAGAGCATGATCTATGCGGGTCTGACAAAGCAAGACCCACGCGTCAAAGCGGCCGTGCAGTGGGTCACCGACCACTATGACGTGACAAGCAATCCGGGAATGGGATCGGCCGGCTTGTATTACTACTATCACACGTTCGCGGCGGCCCTCGATGCGACTGGGATGGAATCCGTCAAAGCCGCCGATGGGACGATCCACGATTGGCGGGCCGATCTGGTTGCAGAACTTGCCAAACGGCAAAACGAGGATGGAAGTTGGAGTAATCAAAATCGTCGCTGGTTCGAAAACGATAAGAATCTCGCCACCGCGTTTGCGCTCTTAGCACTGTCGCACGCATCCGAATCGCAGACGCCGTAGCGAAGAACTCTCAAACGCATTGTGTCGTTTTATCTCTGACGATCGTGGCCGTAGTGGTAGCCGCCGAGACTTTCGGCCACACGATCGGACCAACCGAAACGCCCTGTCAGTTTGCTATTCGGTAATGAGCCGATTGGCGTTAGCCGGGGGTGAATCACAAGACCGGGACGAATGCCCAACCGGCAATGAATGAATAGGCGTAGTGTTTTGATGCAAACTTTTCAAAGCGATCTTGAACAATCTATCACTCGATTGAAAAGCAGTCGAATTCGGACGAGCATCGCACCGGTGGGATTGCAGTGCATCATGCTGGTGATCTTCGTCGGATGGCTGCTTCTCGATCCTTACGCCGAACCGATGATGACCATCGCCGCCGGAGGCATTCGCTCGTTCCAATGGAGCGAGTCGAAAGATCTGATGATCGCCATCGCTGGTTCGTTGCGTTTTAACGCATTCATCGTGGCAGTGATCGCTTTTCTGGCGGTCAACTTTTGGATGTTAGTTCAGCATGTCCGACTACGTCGCTATGCGTTGAAGCAACTCATGGTCACGACCGGGTTGGTCGCACTCTGGTGTGCTTCAGCCATCGGCTGGCAACAGATCACATGGAGCGGAAAGCGCATGCGTGCCGCTGGTCGCTTGGAAGCACTCGATCGGTTGGCGGTTTCGCTTCACGAAGATTGGCCGCAGTCGGACGGCGAGATTGAGGGTCTGGGGCCTTTTAATGCCTATCCCTGGGTGCGGCCTTCCGTACTGTTACTACTCACCCCTTATCCATTGGAAGGGACCAACACCGTGATCGCCGCAATCGAGCGTTCACCGCAAGGGAGCCTGCGTTTTCAACTCGGTGGCGAAGACGGTGGTGATTGGATCGAGTGGCACGATGGCAATAGTATCCCCGATAGCTTCACCGGAGGCCTACGGGATCGACATCAATTACAGCGTTTCAGCCGCATCGGTTCGGATTGGTATCTCGTCAGATACAGCGAGGCGGGAGCGCAATCAAGTTGAACAACTTTGGTTTCGCGGGACGCTAATGATTACCTTCAGTCGACGGAGGTTAATCCCGGTCATTGCACCGAAACCGTGGCTAAAGTGATCGGACTATTCTCAAAATCGAGTTTCAACGAAGTGCTATCGTGCTTGAATCGAAGCTGGTGCTTGGCGTGATCGCTCCTCAGTCCACTGCTTAGCCTTGGAGTGTTGTTCCGCGTTCAGAATTTGCTTTAGCTTGCGATCAACTTCAAGTTGTAAGCGAGCGAGTTCGTCACGCTGATGCTGCGACAGCCCAAGTGAATCCCGGAGCGGATCGGGAATCACCACGGCTAACGGAACCGTTGACGTTTTCGAATCGGTCACAGCCGGAGATCCGGATCGTTGCGTTGGTTCCCCCGCTGATCGCGTTGGCGCGGAGCTTGGATTGCCGCCGACGACGGCAACCAGTTCCGCTTTTGTCAGGACGTCATCGGAATCCTTGTCAGCACGAGTGAATAAGGCTTGCAATCGCGAATCGGACAATTCTTCACGTGTTAGATTCCCGTCCTCATCAGCATCGTATTGAAGCAATTTAATCAGCGCACTCGAGACTTTTCGCTCTTGCTGGGCGGCTGAGTTCCGTTGTCCTACGCGACGTGGTCCGAAACCACGCTCGTTGGCTGCCCCCGGCGGTTGAGCGATGGCAGGGGCGGGGAAAACAACGGCCAAGACAACGAAGCATATGAACTTATTCATGATCGATCCCGATTAGATGGATTTGACGTCGATAGCGAAGGAGCTCGTTTACGAATTACGTGGACGCTGAAGTTGGCGATCGTCGGGCGTTCGCCCGATTACGATGTCAAATTCCGCGCGGTACTCGTCCATTTTAGAATCGGGCACCTTCGTAAAATCGGCTTGGATCAATTCATGGTCAACAATGTCACCGGCGCTGCGAAAGACACCGTCGCGGGCGTTTCCTTCATGGCCACGAATCATGCACTGAGTGGTCAGTAACTCCCGGTCTCCGCGTGAAACTTTGATGTGGATGTGCGGGGCCGGTCGACCAGGATATGGGACAGGCTTGATGGTTCGAAAACGGTAACCTCCGTCCGAGGCAGTTTCGAATTTTCCGTAACCCTGAAAGTGTTTGTCTTGCTGGTCCTTCTTGCCATTGCTGTCTGCCGAATGCAAGTAAACCGCGTTGGCATCACATTGCCAGATTTCAATTGTCGCATTCCGGATCGGCTGCCCGCTCCGTGATAATATCCGTCCGGTGAAGTGTGCGATCTGACCGACCGCCGGCGTCGTGCTGTCTTTGATTAGGATCAAGTCGTTATCTTGATCGAGCGGTAGTTTGTCAGGATAAAACGGACCTTCGGTCAAGCGGGGTGTCGGCAGCAAAAGCTGTTCGGCATACAGCCCCGGGGTGATCCAAAAGGCTAGCGACCCGGTCACGAGGGCCTGTCGGCGTAACATCCGTTGCATTTCAATCTCCGTTTGGTTTGCGGGTCCAAGTGCAGTGTGTCAATTCTTGCAATTCAGATGCATGATCAATCAGCCGACGGAAGTCAGCGCCGGTGATCGCTCGGTAACCGTGGCTTGTGCCATTCGGCGAGACCTGAAATCGAACTCGAACGAATCAAAAGCGTCATCCGGCGGTGCCGCGACTCTAAACGCAACACCGCATCGGAAACCAATCAATTGTTTTGGGGAAACGCGTCCGATCATTCGTCAACTGATAAAACCCCAATCCTTTCCAACAGTTGCGTCAATCCCTGAAAACCACCTCCAAACAGACCAAATTGACAAACTTCTTCGCGAAACTGAAGTCCATCGCGATTGGTTTGTCACAATTTGGTCACCGCCCTCGCCGGCAAATTGACGCTGCGATCCATTCGGGAGACAATGTTATACCCTCTCGCCGGGCTAGAAGTGATCGCTTCACGAGGGTTCCGTCATCATTTGAAATTTGCATTAGCCGATTGGCGCTCGCCATGGTTTCGGTGCATTAACAGAGACCGACACCCGTCGGCTGATAGACCGAACAGAGCATTTCAACTAGACAGACCCCCACTGCCCACTCCCCCCACCAACCCCTTGAAGCCGCCACAATGACTTGCTTGCGACGTTCAATCCTGTTCTATCTGCTGGCTGCCGCGGCATTGGTTAGCGTTACGACTCGTGATGTGTCTGCCGAATCCCGCAAGATCTTTGACGGTCGCACATTCACTGACTGGGATTGCGACCGCAACTATTGGCGAATCGAAGACGGCGCCTTCGTGGGTGAGATCTCACCAGGAACGCGTCTGAAAAAGAACACCTGGTTGGTCTGGCAGGGTGGCGAATTGGAGGACTTCGAATTGAAGTTCCGTTTCCGCCTGACCGGTGCGGCGGGGGCGAACAGTGGCGTTCAGATTCGATGCCAAGTCGACAACGTGGACCATGTTTCAGGATATCAGGCCGATCTGGACATGGGGCAAACTTGGCTGGGACGGATCTATGACGAACACGGCCGCGCATTGCTGGTCGAACGAGGCACTCGCGTTATGATCGATGCCGATGGCACACGGCGAACGCACACTTTCGCACCGAAGCATCAGTTCCAAGTGCTGTTTCGTGAAAACGCATGGAACGAATATCGGATCGTTGCCGTTGGGCCCCGAATGGATGTCTATGTCAACGGGACGTTGTTTTCGCAGTTGAGTGATATCGAAGACGGTGAACACGATCTTCGAGGCAAGCTCGCATTCCAGTTGCACAGCGGTGGCGAAACGAAAATTGAATTCAAACAGATCGAACTTGAAACGCTGGGCTCTGGCGCCACCGATCGGCTAACCAAATTCACATTGCCGAAACCGGTGACAAAACAAACACCGGAAGGGACCGGAGATCAGCCCAAGTCAGAAGACGGCGCGACACTCGATTTCGATTTTGAATCCGGCAACCTGGACGGTTGGCAATCTACCGGCGATGCTTTTGTCGGACAGCCGGTCGATCGTGATGGAATTTCGGATCGCTGGCGTGAGCAATCAAGCAATAAATCCGGCGAATTCTTCATCGGTGGCTTTGAATTAAAAGGCGATCGTGCCAAGGGGTCGCTTACTTCGCCTTCCTTTCGAATCAGCAAGCCGTTTGCGAGTTTCTTAATCGGGGGTGGAGAATCCGACGCGACTCGAGTCGAAATCGTTGCCGCCGATAACAGCGGTCAGGTTTTATTTAAGGCGACCGGCGATAACCGTGAACAGATGCGGCGTGTCGTGGCGGATTTATCAAAACATCAAAACGTACTCGTGAAATTGCGTCTTGTCGATGAACATGCCGGTGGCTGGGGACACCTTAACTTCGACGATTTTCGTTTTCATGACACGCCCCCTGTCCCGGTTGAGCCATCCCACGCATGGCGTTCAAAACTTAACCCGCTCCTGCATCATCTCGTTGAGAACCAACCATCGGATCGATCCGCTGGCAAGGATCGCTCCCATGTAATTTCGACGGTGAACCAGATGCACGTCCCGGAAGGATTTTCAGTCGACGTCGTAGCGGCCGAACCGGAGGTCCACCAACCGATCGCGTTCACGTTCGACAACCGAGGTCGCTTGTGGGTGGTTGAAGGACATTCGTATCCACAGAAACGCGCCGAAGGGGAGGGATTGGACAAGATTGTCATTTTAGAAGACGCCGATGCGGACGGTCGTTACGAAACCCGCAAGGTCTTTATCGAAGGGCTGAACCTTGTCAGCGGAATCGAAGTCGGTCACGGAGGTGTTTGGATTGGTGCCGCGCCCGAGCTATTGTTCATCGCCGATCACGATGGCGACGACACTCCGGATGCGTCACCAAAAGTGATGTTAGATGGGTTCGGCTACGGCGATACTCATGAAACGCTTAACAGTCTTTTGTGGGGGCCTGACGGTTGGTTGTATGGCAATCAAGGCGTATTCAATACGTCGATGATCGGCAAGCCGGGAAGCAATGACGAGCAACGACAACATCTCGCGGCCGGAGTCTGGCGTTTCCATCCGACCAGACACGAATTCGAAGTCTTCGCGCACGGCGGAAGCAATCAGTGGGGTTTGGACTACGACCAACATGGGCAGCTGTTCATGACGCACTGCCGAAGTCACTGGGGCCAGGGCGCGACGACGCATGTGATGAGAAATGGCCACTATTGGAATCAAATCAACGGCGGTTACGCTCCCTATATCTCCTCTGTTGCTCTTCCCGGCATGCCCCACCTGAAAAACTACTTACTCGCTTCGGCTCGCTACGGTCATGGCGAAGGTGGTGCTGGAAAGCGTGGTTCACGCGAAGTCTATGGTGGGCACTCTCATGTTGGCACCATGATATACCTCGGCGACAATTGGCCCGAGAGCTATCGAAATCACCTTTTCACATTGAACCTCCACGGCCATCAGATCAATCATCAGGTTAACGAGCGAGAATTTGGCGGATACAACACCGTTCACGCCGGAACTGACGTTCTGCTATGTGATGATCCACAATTTGTCGGTGTTGATTTGAAAGTCGGCCCCGATGGTGCGGTCTATGTCAGCGATTGGTATGACCCACGACATTGTCACAACCCTAATTCGGAATTATGGGACCGAGGAAACGGGAGGTTGTATCGCATGCAGTATGAAGCTTCGTACCAGCCGCGGAATGTGGACTATGCCAAAGCCGACGGCGCGGAATTGGTCGCCGCCTTGACCCATCGCAATCACTGGCATGCGCGAGCCGCTCGCATGACCTTGGCTGAACGAGCGACAACGGATTCGATCGATTCCATGACGATCGCGTCGATTCGGAAATTGCTGACCAGCGCCGACGAAGTGGTCCGTTTGCAGGCATGCTGGGCGCTCCATGTGATCGGTCAAACCGATCAACAATTGATCAACTACTTACTCCAAGATAAAAGCGAATATGTTCGCGCATGGGCAATTCAGCTAGGGTGTCAGTCGTTAAATCCGGAGGTCATCGGTGGACTGTTGTCGCGGCATTGTGCAAAAAATGAATCGTTGTTCGTCAGGCGGTACCTCGCGTCAGCGGTCCCCGATGTTGATGATGCTTCGGCATGGTTGATCGTTTCCTATTTGATGGAACAAGAAGATACCATCACCGACCGAGATTTGCCGGTGTTAATCTGGCAGATGTTTGCTCCTTTGCTCGATCAAGACGTTTCGCGCGGACTGGATCTCGCTAGAAAGTCGGCGGTGCGATCGATTTTCGACAACTCCCTCTGGTACGCCGCGCGCACTTCAGCGGTCGGTCGAGAGGTGTTGGTCGCGGAACTAGCAACTGCCGACGAAGATCGCCAACGCGACTTAGTTGTTTTGTTCGCACATGCACTGTCCGGAATGAGAGGCGTCGAAGCTCCCAAGGGTTGGGACCAAGTCGCTTCGCTGTTGTACCAATCACCACTCGATCAAGTACGCGGCGCCGCCGAACAAGTCGGTGCGGCCTTTGCCGATCCGATTCTGTTCAAACGTTTGCGTTCGATCGTGATCGACCGCGCCGCTGACGAGCATATTCGGCGACGTGCGATTCAATTGCTCGAAGCTGATCCTGGAAAAGACAACCTCGATGCGATGGTCGCTCTGTTAGACGAGCCCGCCTTTGCGGCCACGGCATTGCCGTTACTGGCACGATATGACGATCCCAACATTGCGACCAAGGTATTGCAGTTGTACTTGAAGTGGTCGCCGGACGCTCAGAACGCGGCGATGGAATTGCTGGCCAGTCGTCCCGAGTGGGCCAATCGTTTGCTCGATGAAGTTGCCGCTGGGACAATCGAGAAGTCACAACTGACAGCCTATTTTGCCAATCAGATGGCAAATTTGGGCGACGATCAATTGACACAGCGTTTGTCGAAAGAATGGGGGCGATTGGGCGGATCTTCAGCCGAACTTCGTGAAGAGATCCGCAAAACAATCAACGCCTACAACGCAGCTCCCAAATGGGCGTTCAGTCAACAGCAAGGCGCCGCACATTTCAAGAAACTATGTGCCGCTTGTCATCAACCCGGTGAACAATCCGCTCGCATTGCGCCAAAGTTGGAAGGAACTCGAACGAAAGGCATCGAATATGCGGTTGAGAATGTGATCGATCCCAACGCCGTAATTGGCGAAGACTTTCAAGCTCGCGTGATTCTGACGTCCGATGGGCAAGTGGTCAGTGGCTTGATCCAATCGGAAACGGATACCGCGATCACAGTCAAAACCGCTACCAGCGTTGTCACGATTGACCAGGACGACGTCGAACAGATCAAGGTCTCGAAGAATTCGTTCATGCCATCAGGCTTACTAAATACATTGAACGAACGGGAACGGATCGAGCTGTTCAAATACATCATGTCGCTTTAGGTGCTGCCAAGCGACGCCCATCTATTCAACGATGGGCGCCGCGAGCTGGCAAAACGAGTCCGGCTATTCGCCCTTGCTCTGGCTTTCGTTCATTTCCGCACCCTGGTTTTCGATCGCTTCCCAATCGATTCCTTCTGGGCTATCCAGTTTGACGGCTTCGTTGTTGCCACTGTCACAACCCAGCAACGGGCAAAAGACGACGGAGGAAAGACAAAGAAGATAGATCATTCTTTTCATGGTATTTGGCATCTCTAAAATCGCGGCTCGCGGCGTTGGCAAACCTGTTGGTTTAAATCAGTTTCCGGAATGGTTTGAATTGGCTGAGACGTTGGAATGGCTATTGGTTGAGAGCTTCGGAAATCGTCTCACGTGACGAAATGGATCCGAGGGATCCCCAAAGTCCATAGGGGCTTTCCTGACCGACGTTTGAGAAGTTTTTAGAGATACTGTTCGCTTGGCGGTTACCGGCTTCAACCGAATCGGTGATAAAGTGCACCGACCCATCGGCGAACAAGCAATGGGCGCCGCCTTGATGATGGCTACCGGCGCTAAAGATTCCCGACTGCCAAGCGGTTCCCCATTGCATCGCACAAGTGGGTGAGTTTGGCGGTAAGACGGTGTTCATCCCTGTGATCATCAAATGATAATTCCACCACCGACCGCCACGAGATGTTCCGCCGCTATCCCAAAGCTGTACTCCCTGGGCAACGAACTGTGGTCGCTCCGGATCGATCACGTCCGTGCAGACCGATGTATCGCTTCCCATCGAATCGTCGTTTGGAAAGTAGTCACGGTGAACGACTGAGCCACCGATGTGTCGGTCACCAAGGTTGGTATAGATTTCTCCCATCGCAATCGTATTCGACAGTCCATCCAAAACATCGCGAAACTTTCGAGGTCGCTCTCGCATAAAAAGCCCACGATAGACACCGGGATCATGATATTGATTCGATGGCGGATAACCAACTCGCAGGACCGCGTCACCATGACAGAACGCGTAGTTGGTCATCCCCGTTCCGAGTGGCGATTGACCGGGATCAGAAGGGCACCGGAGCGTCGGCATTTCGATCTGAAACGGATCGTATTCGTTTAAGTCGACCCAAGGATACGGACCGAACGGAGGCCACGCACCGTTCGGCATGGTACGTCCGCCACTGGGAGTTTCGCCCGCTTCGGGCATTAACGGGTTCGACATCATGTCCCACAATCCTTGCTGTTCAAGGAAGGGAATGATTCCAACGTTGGCCGACAATTGGTACTGCGAATTCCACTGTGGCCCGGTGCCGTTGGCCACCAATTGCTTGAATGCAGCATGGTAATTGTGGAGCGCAATCCCGACCTGCTTGAAATTATTGCTGCATGACATTCGTCGCGCGGCTTCTCGCGCCGCTTGAACCGCTGGAAGCAACAAACCGACCAGGATCCCGATAATCGCGATCACCACCAGTAGCTCGACTAGTGTGAAACCCCTGCGATTTCGCTTTCTTTCCATTTCAACCTCGATGAATCAATGAGTCACTAAAATTCCGGTAACGGGGCTGACGGTCCCCGTGTTAGCCGTCGTTGGTTTTTCAAGAGACAAAGGCTTCGCAATTTGGACAAAAAAATGAAACTTTGGAAAAACTGACGTTTCGACGTCTAATTTCATCGCGACTCGTCTCTTAAGTCATCACCTGCCAATCCCCACCCAAAGCTAAGACGCACCATCCGATGTGATGCGATTGTTGCGTTCTTAGGAGTGATGCACTGGAGACGCGATCTGTGATCGAATCGAAGACCTTATCAATGTCGAACTGCAAACGCCGAACGTTTTTGAGAATCATCGGAGGCGTTGGTTTGACTTCCGCCCTTGCCCCCGACTACGCACTCGGCTTGGGACAGCAATACAGCGATGGAATCTTGGTGGAGGCGAGTTCGTTCGCATCGTTTGGCGGCTGGAAACTTGACACGCAGCATTTCCAACAGATGGGCGGCTGTTATCTGCTCGCACATGGTCTTGGCGAACCGGTCAAAGACGCGACGACTACAGTGAACGTTCACGAATCAGGGCGATACTATGTTTGGGTACGTACCCGCGATTGGTGCCCAGGAGAATGGACGTCGCCCGGTCGCTTTCGTTTGCGGATTGGCAACGAGACTCTCGATACAGAATTCGGTGTCGAAAACGAAGACTGGAATTGGCAAGCCGGAGGGGCGATTGAAATTCAGTCGGCCGGATCGATCGAGATCGCTTTAAAAGATTTGACAGGCTTCGCTGGTCGATGTGACGCGATTTTCCTATCGAAAGAACCTCAACCAAGTCTTCCGTCTGACAACTTGATCGATCTTGCCCAGTGGAAGGACGAGCTGTCTGGTCGATCGAATAAAAAAGTCGAAGAATCTGATTTTGATGTCGTCATCGTCGGAGGCGGTATGTCGGGTTGCGGGGCGGCACTTGCCGCTCGGCAACAAGGGTTGCGTGTCGCCTTGATTCAGGACCGACCGTTATTCGGCGGTAACGCGAGTGAGGAAGTCCGTGTTCATACCCTCGGCATCCACGGTCCGAGCACCAAGATCCTTCGCCAGATCGACACCGAGCACTACCCAAACGGAAGCTCGCTCGCGATCAAGGATCAAGCCAAACGCGAACGAACGATGGCAGAGTCGGGCGTCGATCTATTCGCCGGACACATCGCCTGTGGACTTTCTAAAGACGATTCACGCATCGATTCCGTTGAAGCTCGCGACGTGCAAAGCGGCATCATCCATCGATTCCGAGCTCCCGTATTTATTGACGCCACCGGCGACGGCTGGCTCGGATATTGGGCCGGCGCCAGTTTCCGTGAGGGACGGGAATCGTGCGACGAATTTAACGAAGCTTGGGAAAAGCACGGCGATTTGTGGAGTCCGAAAGTTGCCGACCGGCGAGTGATGGGAGCATCCGTACTGTGGAACGCCGAACGTGTTCAACGCCGAGTTGCGTTCCCGGACGTTCCATGGGCAGCCCCTGTTGCCAAACAACACGAGGCAACCGCCGGTGAGTGGTACTGGGAATACTCCGACAACGATCTTGATCAAGTCGCCGACGCAGAACAGATTCGCGATCACATGTTTCGAGCGATCTATGGCGCGTTCGCCAACGCCAAGAAACACCCAAAAAACGCGACATGGAAACTCAAGTTTGTCGCCCATGTTGCGGGCAAACGCGAGTCACGTCGATTGATCGGAGATTATCTCTACACAATGAAAGATGCCAGCGAACGCCGCCAATTTCCCGATGCCGTGGTGGTCGAACGACGCGACATCGACACTCACTACCAACGCAAGTTGAAGGGAGCCGACGAAGATTTTTTGTCGACGGCATTGTTCTACAAAACCGGCGGTGATTACTTCGTACCGTTTCGAAGCTTGTATTCGAAAGACATTGAAAATCTGATGATGGCAGGCCGTTGCTTTAGTTGTTCGCACATCGGACTGGCTGGACCTCGTGTGATGAATACCTGTGCTCAAATGGGCGTGGCAACTGGATTCGCCGCCGCACTCTGTAAGCAACATGGCGCAACGCCTCGTGAAGTCGGGCAACGCCATATCGCGGAACTTCAGAGGCTAATCGGAATCGAGGTTCAAACGGTTTGAGCCGGCACGTCATCAACCTGAGTCTCTGCTTCGCCTTGGCGGTGATGTTGATCACCGGCGGGGCCGCATACTGGTTGCCTTTTTCGTTGCTCAATGCGAGGTTGCATGTGTGTGGCGGACTTGTATTCGTCGCCTTGATCACGTTCCACCTCGTCGACCGAATCGCGTACTTGCAGAAGTTGTTCGCGTTGCGTCTTCGCGGATTCACTGGCTGGCACGCTTTCTCGGTCCTCAGCGGAGTGGCAGTATGGCTATACATCACGGGGACAGGAACGGCGCCGTCAACTTGGTTGATGAAGCAAAGTTATGAAGCACGACATCGGCGTGAGATCGTGCGAGCGTCACCACTGGTAGGATTTGGTGAACCATCCGAGCACAACCGGTTGATCTTTCGGACGACCAATCCGGCCACCGCGACCAAAGACAATCCGGTGGAATTAAGCGTTTGGTTGGGATTCGATCGGGACCTCGATCGCTTACCGTCGATCGCGGTCTGGGCAGAATCGATGACCGGAACGATGATTGAAACATTGTTTCTGGAAGACGAGTTGTCGTACGGCGAGACGGTCGATGTGCACGGCATTCGAAAACGTCGGGGCGACGTCCTTCCGATCTGGCGTCATAAATATTCGTTGGTCTCCGGTACGGATCCCAATGGCGAGATCGATGTCGTCAGCGGGGCGACGGAGAGGCACCAGTATTCGCTCGACGGCACGCTGGTAGCCGGCCAGGGCAAAGAATTCATTGTTTGCGTCGAACTGAATGTGGCCGGTGATCCGAACGACGCCTGGCCGGACCCGGTCCTCGGTCAGCCCTCGCTACTTTACACGGCGATTGTCGAAGTCGATGCTGAAAACTCGAATGCTCTGCTGGAGTTGACAGCCCATGGTGGCGGCGCCGAAGTGGACGGTAACCTGCAGTATGACTTAGGTACGATTACGACGGCCAAAACCTATGCCGACCTGTTTCTCGTCAAACTTTCAACGGTGCGAAGCCATTCTCGATCAAATCTCTAGCCCTTCGTCAGCATCTGAAAATGTTATTCGCCGCTTGATGTTCGCCACCATCTTGGTGCGATCAGTGGGGCGAACGAACGCCCGTCGGCTGATCAGCCGAACTCAAACATCTGATCTAGACGGATCATTAGTTCCGTTTTCCAAACTCGATCTCCTATCGCGGCTTTGCCACTTAACGAACTAATTCATTAACGCCGATCGCGATCGTTCACGTCATTCACCAATCGTTTCCATGAGCCCACTTCAAGCTGATGACGAATCACTCGAATTCGTTGGATTGTTGACCGAGCATCAGCGTCATCTCTATTCGTTTATCCATTCACTGCTGGTTAACAAACATGACGTTGACGAGGTATTGCAGGAAACCAACTTGGTACTCTGGCGAGAATCGAGCAACTTCGAACTCGGCACGAACTTTCGAGCCTGGGCTTGCACCGTCGCGCTCAATCAAGTCAGGGCATTTATTAAACGCCGGAATCGACATCCCGCACTGTTCGATGAGGCGACCATGGTTGCAATTGCGCGGCGTCAAGGCGAGACGGTCGATCAGCTAGATCGTCGTGCCGACGCACTCGCAAACTGCATTTCCAAACTTTCTCCCCGGAAACGTCTGTTTCTTGACCAACGCTACGGCCTAGGCCTGAGCGTCGATGAGATTGCAGAAAAAGTTGGTCTCGGGGCTGCCGGCGTCTATAAGATGCTAAGTCGAATACGGACAACGCTTCATAGCTGTGTCGATCAAACGCTTCTGTTAAAGGACTGAAGTCAAAGATGTCTGAACGAGAGCTGTACGAACGATTGCGGGACGCGTGTCTCAACGGGAACGCCTCCGAAACCGAGCGGAAGAAATTTAGCGCATTGTTGGCCAAGTCGGATGACTTTGTTGACGATTATTTAGAACACGCGCAGATCGATGCAACGCTGGCGTGGTATGGTCAATCCGAAGACATTCCGCCGTTGAACCAGGTGAGCCCGGTTACCCCAAGTCGTACGGCGACGGACAAATGGTTGCTGATCGGAGTGGCCGCGACGTTATTTGCCGTCGTTAGCGGTTGGATCTATTCCAGTGTCCAAGCGAATGCCGCCAAAAGCGTTGCGTATTTGGAATCGGCCGCGCATTGCCAGTGGGGAGTTTGCACGATCCCGACGTCGCTGCAAACCGATTTGCCGGCTGGACGACTGCGATTAATTTCAGGCGTCGCCAAGCTCCGATTTCCCAATGTAACGGTGACCCTGGAAGGGCCTGTCGATCTTGAGATTCTGAACACCAAGGCATGTCGCGTCTATTCAGGACGTGTGATTGGTCAGGTCGATCCGGGCGGAGAAGGATTTGTGGTCGAAACCCCGAACGCTGCGGTTGTTGACCGTGGCACCAAATTTGGCGTCGCCGTAAAAGGTAACGGCGACGCACAGTTGGATGTCATCGATGGGGTGGTCGACATCCGACATCATGCGACCGGTCAAAAAATTCGTGCCAAAGGCGCCAGCAGTGTGAAAGCAGACGGTCAACAACTGCAGGTGATCGACCAAAACTATCTGCAACTCCAAGCGACTGAGGAACGGCCCGATAAAGGTCGTTTCGAATATATCTCTTCCTCCGATGGCGAAGGCGAAGAGCTGTTTCTTACCTACGGCGATCGCCTCGAAGGCAACGAGTTCCCGCGTCCGCTGCACACGTTATTGGTGAAACACTCCGAAAGCCAACCGCACTGGGAACGCGTGATCGTCCTTCGCTTTGATCTATCCACCCTCTCGAAAGACCAAATTAAATCGGCGCATCTCAGACTTGATGGAGTCGCAACAGAGATGGGATACGCATCCCTCGTCCCCGATGCCTCGCTTGAGTTTTACGTCTTGGACGAACAATTTGAACGCGCGTGGGACTCGGAATCGAGTAAGTGGGCCAGTTTTCCAGGCACCGTCAGCAACGCCCCCATCATCAACCAAGATCATGTGAATTTGATTGGCGAAATTGTGATCCCACAGTCACAGCCGGAAGGACGTTTTATTATGAACGATCAACGTCTCGCAGATGCCTTGCGCAGCGATCGTGACGGATTGATCACGATCGTGTTAAAACGGGCGACTTCTGGGGCAGGAGGCCCAAGTTATGTTCATGGATTCGCGGATCGCACCCATCCCACGGCAACACCACCCACACTGCGAATTGAAATGGAATCGCCGTCAAACGAGTAAACACGTCGTCTCTTGTATTCTGTGAAGACCGATTGTTCGGACTCGAATCATCAACCGACGGGATTTAAGCATCTGGATAACACAGTAAGCGCATAAAGAAACGGCGGGAAAAGGATTGCTCCCTCTCCCGCCGGATCGAATTCAAACGAGGTCGTGGCTTAGACCAAGATCAGTTGAAGGCGCCTTCGATGACTTCGCCTGATGCTTTCGTGCCAAGCGCTCCCCACAAACCATAGGGACTCTTGTCACCAGGGCGGTTGTCATGAGCGATCCCAGGGGCACGTTGATCACCGGCTTCGACAGAATCAGTCATAAAGATCACCGCTCCGTCCCCCATCAAGATGTGTGCCCCACCTTGGTGATGGCTACTTGCGGAGAAGTTTCCTTCGTTGTCAGCCCACTGTCCGATACAAAGTTCGCTGTTCGGTGGACGAACGGTGAACACGGCTGAAATTGACAAGCGAAAAGCCGATGCCCAGCTCATCCCACGACCATTGGTTTCGCCGTTGACGATTGAAACCGGAGGCGTGCAACCGGTACTCGATGAAGAGCACCAGAAGCGAGGTCGCTCTGGATCAATTTCATCGGAATCAACACAGTGCATCGGGTTGAGGAAGTGGTCCAACCCATTCCCGCCGGAGTTCCATGAGATTGAACCATTGATCGCATTGTCTTGGAGGTTCGATACGATTTCGCCCATGGCGATCGTATTCGACAAGCCATCTTTCACGTCGCGAAACTTAAACTCCGAGTAGGGCGCGAAGAAACCACGATGAAGGACCTTTGCGTTCCCGACCGCACCGCCATTGGTGCTCGGAATCATTTGAGCGCGATCAAAATGCCCCGCGATGTTCGTTCGGGGGGCGTCACCCAAACATGGGCCATAATTGACACGTCCGCGACCGGGTAAACCTTGTCCGGGATCACTCGGACAGCGAAGCGTGGGGATCTCACTTTGCCAAGGAATGTAGCCAGGATTAGTCGAATACTGCTTCGCACTCGGACCCATTGCCGGCCAGAAACCTCCGAGTGCTGGTGGGGGATCGCCGTTTACAGTTTGCGTACTCGGATTAGAAATATGATCCCACAAACCTTGCTGTTCAAAATACGGGGTCAGCCCCACATGAACACTGAGAGATTTTCGATTAGCGGTATCGCTTGGTTTCCACCATGCGGGGTCTGCTTCAAGGCCTTTTCCGGTACCACCACCATGAGCAGGCAGTTGCTTAAAAGCAGAGTGATAATTGTGGATGGCCAGACCGATTTGCTTGAAGTTGTTACTACAACTCATCCGTCGTGCGGCTTCGCGAGCGGCTTGCACCGCAGGCAATAGCAACCCAACCAAAATACCAATAATGGCAATCACGACAAGCAATTCCACAAGCGTGAACGCCGAACGGGCGTCACTCCTACGAGAAGAGTTCATGCATGAATCTCCGAGGGAAGAAAGAAAAAGATGAAAGGGGGCGATGGAACAACCCCCGTGTTAAACCCATAATGTTGCGAAAGGCACCGCGAAAAACCGAAACAGGTGGCGAATATTCCTCTAGTGCTTCGTTCCAAATTAATTTCAAGATTAGCCGCGTGGCTTTAACCATGGTTTCGGTGCAACCATCGGATTGCTAACGCCCGTCGGGCGATGACTCGAACACGTGTTTCAATCGGAACTCAGCACCAGTGATTAATCCAACGAAAATTCTTGGTGTCTCGATTGATAAGCAGTCGTGAATCAGTACCGGATGATGTACAGGAATTGTGGCCGAAGCCATCCGGCCATTTCCAAAATCACTGTTACGAAACACCAGCAGCTCAAATTTCTAGTGCGTACTCAATAGGGCGATTCGAAGCGATCGCGCCGAACACGTAATACTTGCGCACACGCCCAGCTAGTCCAGCTTCGCAGCATGCGACTGAACGTCTTACAAACTGAACGTGAAACCCAATAGGCACGATGAAGTCGACGCCGCAGATCGTGACGCCCGCGCTATCGACCTAACACCAATTGATGGGCTTTGCTCTCTGCCTATTGACGTGCCGAAGCTTCCATCGCTTTGGCGTATTCCTCTTCGCTCATCGCACCGCCCGGCACGATATCTTCTTCGACAGTCGGGTCAGGAGCGACGACAGTGGCTTCATGACCACATCCAATGACCGAAGCGATGAATAGGAGCGCAAGCAGAGACCAAGGGGAACGGGAGAGCGACATAGAACGATGCTCAAAATGGAAAGGGAAGATGGGAGGCGAGTGTGAATTCGAAACTCATGTTCGGACGCAGCAGTCCAATGATGGTCTGTTTCGGTGAGTACGATCGCAGCCGTCTTGAAACTCAACCCAAAGTAGCCCCAGATTCGCCGCCCGGAGACGGCTGCTACATAATATGTTTTCACTACGAGCGAGAAAACAAATTTGGTTAGCCAATAACGTTTACGTTCGTATACATAGAAGCAGGTGTTTCGTCAGTCACGAGTGTCTTTAGGTCCGACCGGAAATGTTATGTGGTGGATCAGACACCCCCGAGAGTCTACCCGATTTCAATGCAACGCGTGTGCAAAAGACAATTTGGCAATTCCCGCTTTTCCGAAACGCTCGCCAGTCGAAACTCAGTCATCCGATATCGGTGGTGAAGTAGACGAGATTCACGATTAGTTTTCTCCGCTACTGCCACGGAAACCCTGTGCTTTCTACTGGCTAGACCGCCCAATGCCCTCTCTGAAGGCCCATCACACACTGGTTTTCGTATCGGTGTGTGATCGCAAGGTGAATTCGCCTAATCGGTCGCGCGGATGGCGGATGCCCGCAAACACGCGAAAAGCGGGGCAAACCACTTCGGCAACGTCTCTGAGATAGAATCAAACGGTTCTTTTCGGAAATCTTTTCTAAGAAATGGTTGGCTCGTGGGTCTATCGGGCGAAGGCGAGACGATCGCGATTGGGACGACCAATGCAGCAGAAGCAGAGTGAATGTTGAAACCGACACCGCCAGCTAGCCGGTCCGGTGACCAGGAAACGAACAAAACCTCGGTACGAACCCTGTTCGAAGCCGAGGAAGCGGGGTTGCTGCGCTATGCATTTGCCTTGATTGGGCGTCGAGCGGTCGCTGAGGAAATTGTGCAAGAAGTCTTTTTGCAACTTCATCAGCGGTGGGACGAAATCGATTCGCCTAAACCGTGGCTGTTTCGCAGCGTACGTAATCGCGTTTACAACCACGTTCGAAATCATCGCCGTGAACAACTCGGTCGCGAAGACGAAACAGGCGAGCCAGCCGGTCGGGCAGACGAGCTTCCCGAAGCGGTCATTGATCGTTTGGAAACGACGGCCAAACTGCGAGAGATGATCGACGAACTGAATGATGTCGATCGCCAATTGGTCACACTGAAGTACTTCGAGGGCATGAAGTATCGCGACATTAGCGAACGGACGGGGTTGAGCATCGGCCACGTCGGCTACCGATTGCATCATTTGTTGAAAGAACTGGCGCGACGCCTGCGTTCGGCCGGGATTGACGAGAACTAATGACTGACGAACCCAATCTATCTCCTCTCGATTCAGCTCTCGAAGCGCGTGTCGTTGCGCTGGTGCTCGGAGAAGCGTCAGACTTCGAGCGTGATGAATTGCTGCGTCTAATTGATGAGCGTGAAGACGTCGCTGCGTTTTATGAACAAACCCGACGGATGCATGCGTTGATGGAAGTTGTTGGCGAAGGCGAATCAGAGATACCTGGTCCCGAATGGCGGCTGCCGAACGGTAGTCGCGAACGTCTGCTCGCGATCTTTGAAGGTGACGAGTCGCCTGTTTTCGAACCGATCGAATTTGACGCGACGTCTGGGCACCGGGCGAGTTCGAAACGATGGCTTGCGGTCGCCGTCGGCATCGCCGCATCGGTCATGCTGATCGGATTCGGCGGTTCGTTTGCGTTGCTGCAGCTCGTCGGAGCCAGATCTGATGTTTCGTCGGCTGCGAGGATTGATAGCGCCGGTGAGGCGGAAGGTTATGAGCTCGCGGAAAAAGCAGCCGCAATCGATTCGATCGTCGAATTTCCGGCCGGCCGCGGAGAGGTCGCCGAATCAATCGCCGATAACTCTGTTTCTTCGCTACAGGCGATCGAAGAATCGCTGCGAGTCTCTGACTTTGCGTCCAAGGCTCCCTCTGCATCGAACGTACAGTCTTTTGGCGTCGACGCCGACTCGCCGATGTTCGAACACGAGATGAAAACTGATGTAGGTCGTTCCGTTGCTCCGTTACTCAAGACTCCCGAGAGAACCGGGCGAGTGATGTTGGGCGGCGCCGTCAATTCGGAATCAGATTTCATGGCGTCTTCGGAACCCTCGAGTTCTCGCCAACCGGAAGGTGAAGTGAGTCTGGAGTTCTCCATGCAAGCCGGAGACACGATCACTGAAGACCAGCCTTTTTCAGAGAATCTAAGTAATCGACCGCTGGCGGCGGGCAGGGCATCGCGTGACACCCTGTCCCGCAATCAAGGTGTCGGAGGGATGGGGATGGGTATGGACGCGGACATGGATATGTCGATGGGATACGACTCCAACGATGCGATGAATCTGTATGAAAAACGGACTCAACCACGATTTGACGAGATGATGGATGGCGGAATCAGCGCCGGTTATCCGATTTCCCCGCCAAGCGGCCAGTCGAACGCCGCGCCGTCCGAACAATATTTTCGAAGCGGCGTCGCACGCAACGAGTCGGACGTTCGCGAATCGAATCTGTGGGGGCTGAATCGTGGCTTTCAACAAAACAACGCGACGCTTGGCGACGTCAGCGGTCCTACCTCCGACTTGTCGCTTAGTGCCAACGGTAAGAGGGAAGCTGATAAAGCTGGTGAAGCAAGTTCAGAAGCCCTTTCACGGCAGCGACTCTCGGAACGTCAACTTGGCGAGATCAGCGACCGCGATTCGATCGCTACAAACGGGCAAGCCTGGGTGGAGCTTGCGGTGCCGGAAGTTCCCTCGGACTCAACAGAGGACATCGCTCAATCGGCACCGAAACCAGAATCGGGCCCAGCCTTCGATGATACCGCCTCGTCGTTTTCAGGAGGAACCAAACTGCGTTACGCATCGCCGACGCAACCGATGCTCGGCAAAGAACCTTCGCTTCTGATGGTTCAGCCGAAGATCTTGATCGAATCAGAAGAAGAACCCGCGGTGGTAGGGAGGTTCGGTCGTCAAGCCGGTCAAGCTTCTGAGTCTTCGGAAGACTCACCAAACGCTGCGGCGCTCGGTCTGATCCCCGATCAGCTCGCAGACCAAGTCCCCGCGCAATCCTCGAACCAAGCGTTGGCACAGAACCGTCTGCCAACCGATCGCTATTATTTTTATCTGGACGCCGAAGGTCGTAGTCGCGGCCGAACGGATCAGAAAGATCAAGTGGATGAAAGTCGTATCAAGCTCGAAGCACTATCAGAGACATTAAACGGTGCCACCGTCGTCGAACAGCAACGTCTGTTGCGCCGGCAAGTAAAGAAATTGCCTGAAGGAGCTGCCGATGTTGCCCGTGGGATTCAGCTGGATGATCGAGTCGCAGGGATACCAGCTCGCAAACCGGTCGCGGAGGGATTGAATGAAACCGATGCCAATGAATCCCCTTTCTCCACCTTTTCATTACACGTTAGTGATGTCTCTTTCAAGTTGGCGCGAGCGGCATTGTCGAAAGACACTTGGCCGGAATCGTCCAAGATCCGAATTGAGGAATTTGTAAACGCTTTCGACTATGGCGACCCGCTGCCCAGACGATCGGAACGGGTCGCTTGCCGCATAGAACAGGCCGCACACCCCGCATTACAGCAACGGAACCTTATGCGGATCGCGTTGCGTACGGCATCGACCGGACGAACCGACACGACGCCGCTACGTTTAACGCTGCTATTGGATAACTCCGGTTCAATGGAAAGGCACGATCGAAGTGAGACCCTGCGGCGTGCGTTCAAGCTGCTCGCCGATCAAATGAACGCTCAAGATCAGATCACGTTAATCAGTTTCGCAAGACAACCCCGACTCATTGCCGACAAAGTCGCCGGTGGACAAACGAACGAGCTTCTAACACTGCTCGATCAATTGCCAGCCCAAGGTGGTACTAATCTCGAAGCGGCAATCGGGTTAGCTTTCGAAAAGGCTCAGGAACATTTTGACGAACGAGCTCAAAATCGAATCGTGCTACTGACCGACGGAGCAGTCAATTTGGGCGATGCCGATCCGCAGCGACTGTCAGATCTCGTGGGGTCGATGCGGGCTCAAGGCATCGCGTTCGATGCCGCCGGAATCTGTGCCGATGGCTTGAACGATGAAATTCTAGAATCGCTGACGTTGAAGGGCGACGGCCGGTATTACCTGCTGGACTCAGCCGAGACAGCGGATGAATCGTTTGCGCGACAAATTGCCGGTGCACTACGGCCTTCGGCGAAGAATGTCAAAGTACAGGTTGAATTCAATCCCGCGCGTGTCGGTCGGTACAAACTGCTGGGCTTCGAAAAGCACCGGTTGAACAAAGAAGACTTTCGTAACGATCAGGTCGATGCGGCGGAACTGGCCGCCGCGGAAGCCGGCGTTGCGATCTATCAATTCGAAGCAAAACCCGATGGCGAAGGTGACATCGGTGTCGTGTCTGTCAGGTTCTTGGATCTTAATAGCGGCCGGATGATCGAAAACCATTGGCCGATACCCTATCAAAACAATGCTCTTCGGCTTGAATCAGCTACGCCGAGCTTGAAAGTCGCCGCGACGGCGGCACTATTTGCGGCGAAATTGAAGGGCGATCCGATCGGCGATACGACCGACTACGACCAGCTAACCGGCCTGTTGTCCGAGCTGCCGACGCAATTGATGGAGCGGAATCGTGTTCGACAATTGATCGACATGGTTCGCCGAGCAAGTCAAATCAGCGGCACCCGATAAGCGGGTGACTGCGAACTTTTTCCCACTCGTTTTAGACGTCATCACCGCTCTTCAATCACGAGCGAAAGTGACGACGTGCCCCCACCGATGCCCGTCTGAAGACACGAGCACGCGGTGGTCATTTCGCTTGGAGCATCTCAATGTTCTCGTTTCACGCTTGTTCGCGATACTTGCCCCGATTTATCCTAACGCTTTTTTGTAGCTTCTTTCTAGTCTGTGGTTTCTTTTGCGTTGCCGGTGGTCATTCGGCGGCACAGGACAATGCTACCGAAGATGTCACAACTCAAGGCGAAACAGAACAACCGCAAGCGAGCGATGAACGAATTCGCTCTGGCCAGACAACGATCATCGTCGAAGCGGGGGCGAAAGCTCCCAAGGTTGCCCCGTTATTCTCCGCCAAGACGGCCGCACAGGTCAGCATTTCTTCGGACCGGATTGAACAGACCGTTCAAGTCGACCTAACCATCGTTCAAGGCATCCCCGAACTGATCAGCCTGGAAATCAAAGGCCCAGGTAAGATCGCCGATGTGCAATCTGAAACGCTGAAAGCGTGGTCGGTTCGTACTGTCGACGGCCAGCGTTATCTGGACCTACACCTGTCTGATGCCCCACGAAACGTATCGGCGGCCATCACAATCCGACAGATAGATTTGTCATTACCTACGGAAATCGACATCACTCATTTTGCTCCGGGCGATTCCGTCGGCTTTGATTCCAATGTCACCTTAACGAGCAGTCCGGACGTTCGCACCAGTGTCTCCGAAGCTAGCGGTTTCGTTCCGCTGAGCGGTGATCGCAAACAGCTTGGTTTCCATACCAGCACCGGTGGAGTACTGCGCCTGGTTGTGCGACGCAAAGGTATTGATCTTCCGCCGGTCGAATTGACCGCGGCAAGCTTACACGGGACCCTTGATCCGACCGGCAACTCGATGGCGTTTCGCTTCGAAGCCACGGCAAACGTTCGTGAGGCCGGCGCCGAATTGGAATTTTTGTCTGGTGAAGCCGCGATCAGCGATCTGCCAGACTCTGACTCTTTTCGACTACGGTTGGTTTCATCGAACGATGACGCGGCCTACCGTTTGTCATTCGCACAGACGGGAACGTTCGACATCAAGATTGATTTTGTCGCTGCGATCATTGGGCCAGAGACCGATCAACAATCGATCGATTTTCGAATCGCGACCGGTGCGGTGGTTCCCATTTCGATCGAGGGCCTTGGCGAGGCTTTAGATTTTCTCAGCGACGGCCAGACGGTCATGCCGACCCGCGACGGGCAACGGTGGAGCGGCTACTTGCCGGCATCCGGGCAGGTCAAGCTCCGCTGGAAGTCACGACGAAAGACCGACGAAGGCAAACTATTCTTTGCGACCAATGCAAAGATCGAATCGCAAATCGGCGCCGGACTTTTACGACAACGCCATGAAATCGAATACCAAGTCCTGCAGGGCGAACTGCCGGCACTGCGTCTCGCGATGAACGGGCCCGGCGAAATCTTGGACGTCCAGGGAAACAATCTTCTCGCTTGGGAAGTGACCACAGAAGCCGACCAACGCACGCTTTCGATCACCCTGAGCCGACCATTGCAGGGTAGCCATCGCTTGGTCATCCGGAGTCAGACGTCTCTCGAAGCATTTCCGGTTGAGATCCAAACACTTCGTTTGCGACCCGACGATGCGATCCGGCACTCGGGATTCATTCGCCTGACTAACCTTGGGTCGGTACGTCTTGAGCCTACCGATTTGCTTGGCCTGACACAGCTTTCGCCGGAACAATACCCCGGCGAAGCGATCGATGCTCGGCAAACGTTCGTCTATCGATTTCCCTCTGCCGAATACGACCTGAATGTTTCCGCCGACCGAATTCAGCCGGAAATCAACCTTTCGACGTTGACCACGTACGAAGTCACCGAGTCGGATCGAGTGATTCGGGCGGACTTGGAACTCGACATCCGAGAAGCTCCGATCCGTGACTGGGAGTTTGAGATCCCAGCCGACTACTCGATCGTGTCGGTCACCGGGGCCAACGTGGTGGACTACATCGCATCAAGCGAAGTGAACGGAATACGCCAACCGTTGAAAGTCTTGTTCAATCAAGACGTCGGTGGGCGGCAACTGATTTCGTTGGTTTTGGAGAAAAACGAGCCGGCGGCCGAGGGACCATGGGAATTGACCCGTTTCGAGTTTCCAGATGCAAAATCGGTCCGAGGCCATGTCGGTGTGGTCGCATCGGCGGGCATTCGCATTGCCATCGACCAGTCCGCGAACTTGGTCGAAAAACCGCTATCGTATTTCCCC
Organism: Roseiconus lacunae; assembly: GCF_008312935.1. Classification (NCBI taxonomy): domain Bacteria; kingdom Pseudomonadati; phylum Planctomycetota; class Planctomycetia; order Pirellulales; family Pirellulaceae; genus Roseiconus; species Roseiconus lacunae. The sequence continues at coordinate 326,508 of NZ_VSZO01000007.1, forward strand.
AAAGCAGTGCCAGGACTGCAGCAAGCGTTTCGCATCCGGCAGCCCGATTGGTCGGCGACCGCCGGCGTCGAACTGCTGCAGCGAAACGTGCAATCAGACGTCTTCCATTTGTATTCGCTCAACCAAGAAACGATTTATGGAAGCGCATTGATCAATTACTTTGTCACCGGTGCCCCGGTGGGAGAATGGCGAATCACGGTGCCGGCGGAGCTTGGGAATCTAGTGGTCGATGGTCAAGACGTTCGCACGTGGCGACGTGAAGAGAACACCTTAATCGTTTCATTGCATCAACCCGTGATGGGTGCATACACCCTACTGATTACCTTCGATGAAAAGGCAGACAACAAAGGTGCATTTGATGCCGCGCCAGTTACGCCGCTTGATGTCGAAGGTGAACGCGGATTCGTTCAAGTGGTCAGTCCGATGCAAGTTGAACTAAACACGATCGAAGCGAGCGAAGATTTACTGCGTTTGGATCCATTAGAACTGCCCGGCGAGTTTCGTTTGCTCAGCACGGCACCGGCGCTCGGGACGTGGCAATACACCGACCGTCCTTTCGACCTTCAGTTGAGCGTCAAATGGTTTCAACCGGGAACCACGGTGCCACAAATTGTTGAGTTCTCCGAAGCGACCAGTCAAGTCTCGCAAGATGGTGAGTTGGTCACCGACGTGTTGTACTACGTCAAAACACGAGGCCAACGAAGCTTAAAAGTCCAACTGCCCCCCGATCCCGTAAGACTTTGGCAAGTTTCAGTCGATGGGCAGGTAGTCACCGCCCGGAAAACCGAATCGGCAACGCTGATTCCTCTCCCCGGCGGCGTCGATCCAAACGCCCCGGTCGAAGTCCGGCTTCGGCTTGGAAAACCTACCGTGGAATCTTCCGCACCGGTGCTTGCGTTGCCCAGCATCGATGCCCCTGTGCTTAAAACTCAATGGAAAATCACGGGTGATGAAAAACGCGTCTTGGTTCCCGGGGACGGCACCGTTCGCCCCGCCGCACCGACCACCCGCCGCAGCGGTTTTTCCTGGATCGCCAAACATGGTCTGATCGGTCTACTATCAGTCGTGATCCTCGCCGGCGTCGGAGCCGTTTTGTCCCGCCAACCTGGAACTCGGCGCCATTTTGGATTACCGATCACTGCACTTGCGATATTTGTTTCTCTATTGATGACCGGCATTGCCTGGGCCAACGGAGGATCGAATCAGCCGCTTGAACTGAGCGTCCCCGTTTTATCAGCCGGAGACGCGGTTGTCTTGCAAGTTAGCAATATCCCAGCATGGCAAGTCGATGTTTCATGGCTGGGCCTGTTGTTGATTTTACTCGGTACCGCACTCGTCGCCGGGATATTCAGCAAGCGCATCCGACAAGGGATACCGCCGGAACAGGCGTCGTCGTCAGATCGGATCGACGTAGCTAAGGCGACAATGGTCATCCTTGCTCCCTTTTTGATCGCTACCGGAATCTTGATGCAGGGTGGCGGAGCGACTTGGTTTTTCCTGTTGCTCACACTCGCGATCCTGTTCCTTGGCTTTGTTTCTCACGCTTGGGAAGCATCACGCACCACCGTTGATTGGATCAAGCGACGATCTCAGGCGTTTTCTAAAAAATCATCTAAGCCAAAGTCAGATGATGAAACGGGCAGCACCGCTTCATCGCCAGCCACGTTGTTCTTGCTTGCGTTCTCACTAAGCTCGCTGTCCTCGGTTGCGATTGCCCAGGATCCGCCCGCGGAAGACATCGGTTCCCATCAAACTTTCGATGTACTCGAACAGACTTGGCAGATAAGTGAGCAGCCATCACGACTTGCCGGCTCGGCAAAGTTAACCCTCACCGGTGAACCCGGCGACTCGTTTGTCTTATTACGGCAACCCGCCATTCTAAGTGACTTTACGAGCGATTCGTTGCTAGTGACAAAGGTGAATTCCGGCAAAGACGGGCTTGCCTATGTGGTCACGATCCCTGTATCGACCGAATCTGATTCGCAGGCGGTGACTGACGGGGGGGCAGGCATGGACGGGCCCCCGGAGAGTGAGATAACCGAGCATACCGCCACTTTTCGTTACTTGGTCGAATCGATCCGACCGATCGAGGGAATCCCCGTCCTGACAGGCCCTGCTGGGGTGCACCGACTGAGCGTCAACTACGAACGAAATGACTGGGAAATCGATTGCCCGGCAGCGGTCCGACATGCGAAGGTCGAATCGGAAGATTCTAGTCGAGCCAATTTATTGTTGGGGACGAAACCTTCGATCGTTTTCATCCGCCCGCAGTCACGAGACGTCAGTGCTGAAGAACGTGCGTTCTTCGTCGAAAGCAATGATCTGTACCTGCCGGGGCCAGGCGTCGTTGACGGCCGGCATGCGCTACAGTTTCGTACCGCGCAAGGCCAAATCGGTGAATTGACAATCTCAGTGCCCTCGGGTTTGACCGTCAGTGACGTCAGCGGTCCGATTCGTTCGTGGCGGTACGATGCCGAACAAGGCAACCTGAACGTCGTTATCGAGCCTCCGCAATCGAGTCCCTTTGTGATCAATGTTCAAACACAACGGGGGCTCGATACCTTACCTACGGAGCTGAAACTTTCGCCGCTACTCGTTCAGGATGCCAACGGCCAAGTTGGCTTGATGGCGATCGGTTTCGGTGCCGAAGCTCAACCGGAGTCCATTCAGGCGGACCAACTGTCCACGGTCAACCTCGGTGACTTCGATGTAAATAAGTTGACGGATGCGAACCCGACCTTGCATCGCGTTTATCGCTACGGCGCCGACGGCGGAACACTTTCCCTCAACGTCGCCCCCGTTCGTGCGGAAGTCCGTGTGACAACGAAGCAAGTGCTCTCGTTTGGTGACGAGCGAATCACACTGGGGGCGTCGCTCAACGTGCTCATCGCTCGAGCCGGATTGTTTCGACTGAGTTTTCCGCTACCCGATGGGTTCGAAATCGAATCACTTACCGGTCCGTCGCTACACCATTGGTCGGAAATCGACGAAGACGGAACGCGGGTGATCGTGATGCACTTCAACGGAAAAACGATCGGCCCACAAAGTTTTGCGTTGACGCTGACCGGTGCGACGCCGGCGACCGATGGGAATTGGGAAGTGCCGCGGATCGTATTGAAGGAGTCGACGCGTCAGACCGGTGAATTGGTTGTTCGCCCGACCACCGGAATTCGCTTGCGAACGGTCGCGCGAGAAAACGTATCCGAGACCGACCCTCGTTCGATCGGCGGCGCCGGTCGAGGGGCACTGGCGTTTCGTTTGTTGCAACAGGATTGGAGTTTGCAACTGGGAATCGAAAAGCTGGATCCTTGGTTGACGGGGCGACTGCTCCATGAGTCCGTCTTGCGTGAAGGTCAAACAAGAACCACGCTGATCGGTCAAATCGACGTCCAGAACGCTTCCATCCGGGCATTGCCGGTACGCCTACCGGGACTGAGCGACGAGGAAATGAGCACTCTGCGAGCGAACGGCGAATCAGTGGTCGATTTTGTGCGTTCGGCCGACAACCCAGATATCTGGGAAATTCAGTTCAAACGACGAATCGTAGGTAACGTCAGTTTTCGACTCGAATATGAACGCCGCGGCGACCGAACGGATGACATCGAGACACTCGTACCGATTCAGTTTCCCAGCGTTAAACAACTCGCCTACTATGTCGCGACTCGTGCCGGCGGTCGCTTAGAGCTTGAACCACAGACGGTGCCATCAAGTTGGCAGCGTGTCGACTGGAACGCGGTCCCGCAAACCTTGCGTCTTGCTGGCGATCGCAATGCGCCGACCATCGCATTTCGCGTGACCAATTCGGCGACGTCCGCGTCCGTATCGGTAAAACGTCACGCGCTCGCTGATTCGCTTCGGTTGCGAGTTGCCGAGGGTACGTTAACAACCGTGCTTTCATCGACCGGCCAACAATTGACCGCCGTTGACCTGACTATGGACGTGATTCAACGAAGCAGTTTGAGTGTCGAAATCCCCGGCAATGGGACCTTGTTCAACGTCTTCGTCAACGGCGAGAGTGTCAATTCGATCCGCTTAGGTGAAGACACCAACACGTGGCAATTCTATGTCCTCCCGGGGATCAATGATCGCAACGCGAACGTGCGTTTTACCTATTCGGCGGCCGGTCCAAATGTCGGCAATCTTGCACTTCAAACACCAACCTTGAATGTTCCCTTGGAAAATATTCAATGGAGCGTGATCGCACCGAAAGGGTTTCAGCTGACCAATCACGACGGGGATCTTGAACTCGTCGACCAACAAGTGCAAGACAACTACGATCGCGGTTCGTACCTATCCAAGATGAGTAGTCGGCGCAAATCGCAAGCCAAGGAAGCCACTCGTTTACTCGACCGAGCCAACGAGTTGTTGCAAGCCGGGGAACAAACCAAAGCCACGTGGGCGCTCAATAGCGTCGCGAACCAGTATGCCCTCGATGCGGCTTCGAACGAAGACGCCCGAGTTCAGTTAGAAAACTTGCAAACGCAACAGGCCATCGTAGGGCTCAACACCCGGCGACAGCGTTTGTATTTAGACAATCGGCACGTCCAATCGCAGGTCGAAAACCAGCAGCTGACCGAAGCCGCGGCGATCAATCCGATCTTACAACAAAATCAGCTCAACTTTCGGCCGCAACAAATGAGCGATTTGCTGCGTGGGAACACGTCCGAAGACAACGCGGTGTTGAACAAAATCGCAGCCCGCTTGGTACAGCATCAACACGGCACCGAGCCGGCCCCGCAGGCGATCACGATCAGCTTGCCTGAAGAAGGCACCGTGTACCGCTTCACACGCAGCGTCCAGGTTGCCGAAAACGCTCCCTTGACCTTGGACCTGGAATTTGTCCGTCGTTCGAGCGTCAGGTGGTGGCAAGCCGCGGCGTTGTTACTGCTCTTGGCGGTCTTTTCTGTGGTTGTATGGGCAATGATTTCACCGCGTCCAAAGCAGGTCGGCGTCTAAGTCAGCGTCTCCTCTCAGCCAGCGTCCCACATCGGATGCGCCAACGTTTTCGTGGTTGCCGAGATTCGGTGGCGTACGCGGATCGATGCCTCCTTGTCAGGTGCAGGCTCGCCAGCCGCGTCGACCGTGACGTCCCCCGAGCTAAGCTTGAGACTGCCGCGGAACCCAGATGGGCGACGACGGTTTAATACTGCTTGGAGTGCTCTGTTCCAAATCAGAATTCGGGTCTGATTCGTCAGCCCATACGCGTTCGTCCCGGTTATTGCGGCACAATCGAGGCCGAATCCGTTCGGCGAAAATGATTGAATGGAACAGACCAACGGTACACGGCACGATGTCTGAAGGCATCTAGTCACGCCGATTGATTGCGAACCGTAGACAAACTATCCAAGGACTGAATGATGAAATCACTACCCGTGCTGGTGGCTCTTTTGGGATTGGCGACAAGTGCGATCGCAGCCGACAGAGGGGAGTCTTGGCCACGTTGGCGGGGGCCGGATGCCTCCGGTGCGGCCGAGAATTCCGCGCCGCCGGTTTCTTGGAGCGAGACAGAAAACGTACGCTGGAAGATTGAGGTCCCCGGTGCGGGAAGCTCAACCCCGATCCTGTTGGACGACCGTGTTTACGTCGCTACCGCGATCGAAACGAATCGGGTAAAGGAAGGCTCCCAGGAAATAACGAACGAGACAGAGCAAGCGGATTCGCGGCCGTCCGACTCCGAGGCACGCCCCGAGGGAGGGCGACGCGGTGGACGATCTGGAGGGCGCGGCGGTCGCCGTGGATTCGGTCGTGGACCGGCTCCGAATAAGTACTACCAGTTCGCGGTGATCGCTTACGACCGCAAAACGGGAAGCGAAGTCTGGCGCAGTGTCTTGACCGAACAGGTCCCGCACGAATCGGGGCACAACACCAACACTTTCGCATCTTCTTCGCCAATCACCGACGGCAAGCACTTGTTTGTTTCCTTTGGATCACGCGGCGTTTACGCACTCGACCTACAGGGCAACAAGCAATGGGAAAAGGACTTGGGCACGATGAGCACGCGGGCTCAGTTTGGCGAAGGGAGTTCCCCCGCGTTGGCGAATAACACCCTGGTCGTTCCCTTTGACCACGAAGGCGAATCGTTCATCGTTGCCCTTGACGCGTCCTCCGGCGACGAACGCTGGCGCCAATCGCGTGACGAACCAACCACTTGGGCGACGCCTTTGATCACCGAATACAACGGGCGATACCAAGTCATCACGAACGGTACCAACCGTGTGCGAAGTTACGATCTGGATAGCGGTGACTTGATCTGGGAGTGCGCCGGACAAGCTCAAAATCCGATCCCTTCGCCGGTTCGATACAAAGACAACGTCATTGTAATGACCGGGTACCGTGGCTACGCCATTTATTCGATTCCGTTGTCATCCAAAGGAGACATCAGTGACTCCGATCAAATTGCATGGATCGGCGACGATGCCGCGCCGTATGTGCCATCGCCGCTCCTTTACCAAGGTCAATTGTATTTCGTCAAAAGTAACAACGGGATTTTGGTCTCGCGTGATGCCGAGACCGGTGAAGTGATCATTGATGAAAACCGAATCAATGGGATCCGCAGCATCTACGCCAGTCCTGTGGCGGCCAATGGGATGGTCTATCTGACTGGGCGGGATGGCACCACGGTTGTGATTAAACACGGAAAGTCAATGGAAATCGTGGCCACCAACGAACTCGATTCTGAAATCGATGCGTCGGCAGCAATCGTGGGCAACGAGATTTATCTTCGTGGGAAACACCATTTGTACTGCATTGCAAAGGATTAACGCGGACTTCATCAATCGCACCGTCAACGCGACGACACGCTTGAAAACCGACGTCGCCACGACGGTTCCGCGGCTATCCCGAAACGGCCGTCATCGGTAGACTTGGGAGCAGAATGAGACTTCTTTCTGCTTGGAAATGATCATGACGGACTATCGAACAGAACACGACTCGATGGGAGACGTAAAGGTTCCATCGAGTGCTTACTATGGTGCGCAAACACAGCGTGCCGTCGACAACTTTCCCATCAGTGGATGGCGACTGCCCGATGCCATGATTCGTGCCATGGGCATGGTCAAGCACGCTTGCGGCGTTGCCAATCGAGACCTTGGGAAACTGACCGGCAGCGGGAAAAACCCGCTGACCGATTCGCAAGTCGATGCCATGCTGGCCGCAGCCGAAGAAGTGATCGATGGAACGCTCACCGAGCATTTTCCGATCGATGTCTTTCAAACCGGTAGTGGTACCAGCAGCAATATGAACGTCAACGAGGTGATCAGCAATCGAGCGATTGAGATCATCGGCGGTGACTGGACAAAAACCGAAAAGTCGATTCACCCCAATGACCATGTCAACATGGGGCAAAGTACCAACGACACATTTCCAACGGCGATCCACGTCGCCACCGCAGTGCAGATTCAAAACGCACTGCTTCCGTCCTTAAAGAAATTACACGCCGTGCTGAGTGAGAAAGCGGCGGCGTGGGACAAAGTCATGAAGATCGGCCGCACCCACTTGATGGACGCGACGCCACTTCGACTGGGGCAAGAGTTCGGTGGATTTGCCCGTCAAGTCGAACTCTCGATCAGACGTGCCGAAATCGCGCGTGACTCAGTGCTAGAACTCCCGGTCGGTGGGACCGCAGTTGGGAGCGGAATCAATACGCATCCCGAATTTGGATCGCGAGTTGCCAAGGCATTGGCTGTTCGCACCGGCATTGCGTTTCTGGAAGCGGTCAATCATTTTGAAGCTAACGCACAGCGAGACGCACTTGTTCAATCGCATGGCGAATTGAAAACTATCGCGCAAACCTTGTTCAACCTATCCAACAACATTCGTTGGCTGGGAAGCGGGCCTCGATGCGGGTTCTATGAAGTCAAGCTACCGTCGCGCCAGCCTGGTAGTTCGATTATGCCGGGCAAGGTCAACCCGGTGATGTGTGAATCGATGATGCAATTGACCGCCCGTGTGATCGGCAATGACTCGGTTATCACGGTCAGCGGCGCCGCCGGTGGGAATTTTCAGCTCAACATCATGATGCCGGTCATGGCCCACACCGTGCTTGAATCGATCCTCCTGCTTTCGCAGGGAACCGACGCCTTCGTTGAATTCTGCGCCGCGGAAATGGAAGCGAACGAAGAAGCATGCAACGCGGCCGTCGAACAAAGTTTGTCGATGTGCACCAGCTTGAATCCGCTGATCGGATACGAGATGGCGGCGAAACTTGCCAAAGAGGCGTTCGCGAGTGGCCAAACTATCCGCGAACTCTGTTTGGAAAAGAACATCCTGCCAGAGGCCGAGTTAACCGAAGCACTTGACCCTTGGAAGATGACAGAACCACAGGGTTAATTGTTTCGCGAATGAATCGCAACTGAAGCGAGTGGTCGGCCGAAACCGACCGCTCGCTTCACAGACCGCATCGTCAACCAGTACGAATCCACCGCGATCTTGCGGTCGGTCGCTTATCTCGCTCGTAAAGCAAAGTGGTCGTAAAGAACCTCACGTTCGACCGTCGTTAGATTCATATTCGATTTCGTGGCATGGGCGATGCCTTCGGACCGCAGGCGGCCCGTTTTTTCGCCATCGACAAACACTTCCATCACATCACCGCTGATCCGGATGACAAGATCGTGCCAAGCATCTTGATCCAGCTTGACCGAATTGCGTGACGTCTTGCGTTTAACCAACGCCTTGGTCTTCGCATCTAGCTTTTGTCCTGCTTTGCGTTTATCGCGAATGTCTTTGCGAAACAGCCCTGTCTTCCCGTCGTAGAGCGTCACTGAGTTGGGCTTGATGGCCACATGGCAGATGTGGCCCGCGTGAGATCCTTTGTAATCGAGGTCACGGATCATGACCGACAGACTGGGTGATCCTTGAAAACGAAAAGACACTGAAATCTCAAGATCGGACTGGGGCTCAAAGTCGATGGAGTTCACCGAAGGATGATCGGCATCCTTGGGCGTAATCCCAACAAGGACGCCATCGCGAATCATCGACTCGCTTTTCCAACTTCCCCATCGTCGATCAAGTGACTCGGATTCGAATTCATCGCTAAACAGCAGCGTATCGAACTCCTCCGCACGAAGGTTCGAAACAAGATTGCAGGCGACTAACGTCAACGAAAGTACGACAATAGTTTTCATTAAACGAACTTTTGGTAGATGAAATTGGAACGGTCTAAGGTGACATTCTCGCAGATTGAAGACGTTCCGGGTGACGTTCCGTCACTGGCAATGGCACCATACCGATAGAAATCAAGCAAATTCATCCAACACTGATTCACGATTTAATCATCGCGAGTTGATGACGACACCAAGGCGAACTCGACATGCGCCGCGTCCTGAAACGATTGGACACCTTCGAGCGAGGCTTCGCTTTGGGGAAGATCATTGTCGGCTAGCTTTCCCGATGCCGATCATGGCATGAACTGCAGTTGACCGATCGCTTCAGCATCGACACTCCTTTTGGATCTCCGCGTTCAATCGCGTCGATCGCTTCCACCAATGCTCTCGACCGCTTTCGCCACTGTTCGATATCACCCTTCGGCGGTTGCCGTTTGGGCAGATCCGCATAAAGCAATCTTAGCATTTGTAAGATTTCTTCATCGATCGGCTCATTAAAAAGTCGACGATAGAGTTTGCTTTCGTGCGCAAGTTGCATGACTTGCGAGATAGTATAACCGCCGTCTTCCGAGTCACCCTCGGGGAGCGGATTGGGTGCAGGTTCCGCTGTCGTTTGCTGCAACTTTGCAGAGTCGGTCGAATCAGATGATAACGTTAACAGTCTCTCTTTAGTTGACAAAACCTCTTGCGTCGGGGAATCCGATGTGCTGCAACCGGCAAATGCACTGCCGACAAGAAGAACGCCGCAGGAAAGATGGACTCGTTTGAATGACATACGGAAGTGCTCCGGGCATTCTGGGGGATACTTTAATTTCAGCACTCACGACACGATCGAAGGAATGCATCGTCGTACTGGAATGATGTTCTGGAGCGCAGAAAAAAACGGGCGTCCGAAGACAATTCGGTTCCGCCCGTAGAAATGTGACCGATGAAGGTGCGTTTCGTGTCTTCAGAATAATCTAGAATTAACCAGCCACAGATACCGGTTGATCGCCTTCATGAGCTGCTTCGAGCATGACAGTACTTAGTGTCACATAGGTTTCAGTCCATGCGGCTTCGACTTCGGGCGTAAAGTCATCCCCCAAGCCTTTCCCCAATGTCCAGAGAAGTGCCTCACCGACTGTTCGGTAGCTTTCGTCCGGTACGCCATATTGCACATGTCGCCGTCCTAAATCTTTTACCGCAGGAAGGATATCTTCAAGCTTGGTCAATGAGACGACGGCAAGATTTAATGTTGCCATCAGTTTCTTGCCCTGTTCCTTCATATCGCCTTTGAATAGGACCTTGAGCGAAGGGTCAAGTTCAAAGAGTCTGCCATAGAACAGTTCGGCAGCTTGCTCGGAAATTGGTTTTACCTTTTCCCAGCTAGACTGAACGAGAGCGATTTTTTCAGGAGTCATGGATCTCTCAATAGCAAATGTAAGTAGAAAGTTAGACTGCGGCGTGGTCAGTGTTCGATTCGGATATGGATCGAATGTCGTTCACATGGGAACTCGCACAAGTACGCCACCCATCACATCATCCTTGGCAAAATCCGGATAATCTTCTCCGCGGCTAGGGTGATCGTTGTGGCAGCTCCAGCACGCTTCTGCCACGGCACGATCAGGATAAACAGCAACGAAAAACTTCTTGCCACCAAGTTCCTCTTCGCCATAAAAGTTGTCGCCTGGGTTATCGCTGATAAAATCCAAGGCTTCCTTCTCGAAGTCCGTCTTTGCTTTATGCTGTTCGTTCAATGGCCACTTACTGCGCAACGCATACGTGAATCCTGCTTCAGGGTTTTCGTCAACAAGTTCCGCTCCCATGCGAAACATCTGGGCGGGCAGTGGGATTGCATTCTCGGTGTCTTGCCAATATTCGTCGGCGGTGACCGGAGCGTCTTGCTTTTTCAAGTTTGTGACGACGTGAGTCGCGTAAACGGTTCGGTCAGCCATCATGACGGCGTGGACGCCATCGGCGAATTGCCTGGGGGTGATGCTGCCCGCCGTAGAAGAACTTGCTTCGCTGTTAGAGCAGCCGGAAAGTGTTATCAACAATCCGGACGTCATCAATGCGACGCAGGCGAGCAGGAAACGTATTGATATGGTCATCTTCATTTCGGAAGCCTCGGGTCTAGAAGAAACAAACGTGGAACAAGAAATGGAGCGACTGCCGCGAGTCGACTGAGAACAGGCTGCAACCAGTGAATTGCTTGTAATTTCGGTAGACATATAATCAAGACTGGATCGTAACATTGGTGCTTCGCAAACAGTCGCAACTTGGATTGACAGCCTGTTGTTAGCCACGGTTTCGACTCAAGAATCGCGGCTATCGCCGGTCGGCTGCTGGGCCGAGAACAAACATCCAATTTTGATCCCTCACTATGGTTTTTTGCGACGCTTTGTTGAGCGATCTAGGAACCATTTGCGCGCCATCTGCACACTTTCGATTCGCTTGCTAGGTTCCGCGTCGAACCCATTTCGAACGAGATCTTCGTCGGCCAACGCGCTAAGTGCATATTCCAAGCCGTGGCAGTTCAAGCAAACCTCGCGAGCCATTTTTTCATTCGGACGCAAATTAGCACTCTGATCATGATTAACCCAAACGCCTCCGTCGTCCGTGAGTCGGGGCATATGACAGGTTGCACACGAGACGCCAGTCCCGGAAACGCGTTTCTGCAAGACTTCGTCGCGCCAGAGTTCACCGTGTGGGGAATTTACATGGGCGAGGGAATGATCATCCGCGTGGCACTGCAAACATGCGTCTGTAGCTGCAAACTGAGTATCGAAGCGATGATCGTTGTGGCAAGCATTGCAATTAAGTTCGCGATGAGCGGCGTCGTGGTTCATCGGAAGCCGAGCTCGAGCAGGTGTCATAGGAGACAAGCCTACGGCTAGACGCATGCCGTGTTTCCCTTCAATGAATGTATCTACCTGCCTTTCATGGCATTGCCCGCATGTCTCCATAGGAACATGATCCGACCAAGTTACGGATTCCTGACCATTGGAATCAGGTAAATGGCAATGGCTACATTGAACGCCCGCAGCAGCATGCGACGTCTCCGCCCAATCACGAAGCAGCGTTGTGTCGACTTGCATTGACTTCGGATGGTCTGCGTCATTGATTTTCGACGCTGGCATCGGCCATAGCGTGTTCGAAATCTCCGAACCTGATAATCCAGATGTCGTATCTCGCTCCGGAACCGTTGCTAAGCTGAGATGGTCCGGCTGACCAAAATGATCATCCAGAAATTTTTCGTACAGTGCACTGTTGTCGTGATAGTTGTGGCACCCCGCAGTGGCACAGCTATCGAAGGCCATCCCTCGATGGCTGGGACGGCTGTCACTGATCTCTTTGTGACAGTGCCAACAGTAATCCGCTGGCATTGTCAGTCCCATCGACAACGTTTGGTGAGGGACGTGCTCGGCGTGGCAACTCAGGCAATTTTGTGCGTCCAACGTTGCCAACAGTTCGGCGTTGGTCGGGTCATTGAATTTCTTTGCCGGGTGTGTATCAACGTCCTTCAATTGGTCGCCATGACATCGAATGCATGCATCCTGCATGACGTCGGATGCGTTCATCGAGTCTTCGGATTTCGATGGATCGTGACAGGCGTTGCAATCGAGTTCAATCTGATAGTGACCGTGCGTCGTTTTCCCCGGAAGCCAAGCAGACTTGACTGATGAAGCTGGTGCGATCAATGCCACCGAGTAAAAGACTCCGATCAGAAGGTTGATTCCTAGACACGCGAACCACATACGGGCATGTGGAAGAGAGCGAATCGTATTGATCAAGGCCTGCACCATGTATCCCGTCTCAGTCCCTGAACCAATAGAAACTTAACACGTGCAGACTTATCAAGATCGGTAGTGGCCAAGTGATCCAAAGATGCACTCTTGTTAGCCGCTGTCGCCATATCCGGGAGGTCATCGCGAGCGTTCCGGTCAATCGCGATTCGATGCTGCTGATGACACCTGCTATCCCGCCAACCATGATGGTCGAAAGAAAGAATGTTCCCAAAAGAAAATTGAGATTGGATCCCAGTCTTAATCCTGTATGTGCAACCATCCCTAGGAGGACCGCTGTTCCCAGCAACCCATGCATCGCTCGCCAGAAACCATAGCTGCCCCAGGTGAAACGACTGAGGCGTTTTCGTAAAGAGAAAGTCAGACCCACCAGTGTCGTACCTAGCAATCCAAACCCGCTTATTTGTCGCCCGAGGTCGCTCCTCATCACCGAATCAAATGCATATCGTGGCTCTTGGACAGACGTTGCCGTCGGGATCGGACCGACAAACAGCCATGCTAAAACGACCACGCTGGCGAGCGCACTCGTCGCGAGCATGGTCCTCGCCCAGGGCACCGTGGCTTGCTGGCCTGATGTTCCGGCAAGTTCGCAGACCAGGGAGCGGCAGCTTCCACAAGCAGTCGAAGCGCCACAAGAATTTGCGATGGACTCGGCCGTCTGATGCCCTTTTGCGACCAAATCGCTAATGGTTTCTTTGGTGACAGAAAGACACGAGCAGACGATCGAATCTGGTGGCCAGTGGATGACCGGTAAAGCACCTCCAGTATTCCACGGAGTCCCGCTTTTTTCGAAACGGGATCGCTGCCACGGCCATAATCTTGCCTGTCTCGTAATCGCTTGGCGGATCTGCGGTAGTTCCGTCCAAGGACCGACACATGAGGCGCCAACGATGCGCCCTCGTTCGATCAACAATTCTCGACGCCCCTCGCTATCTTCATGCGAAATGATTGATCCTCCGGCGGACTCACCTATCGTCTTTCCCAATGTCGCGACTTGGATCCCCATCAACTTGAGTTCGGCTGATTCATCGGCACCAGCGAACCGTAAATCATGCCCCGCGAACCGGCTGGCCAAAACATCCGACATGCGATAGCACGGCGCGACCAAACCAAAGACATGTTCGTTAAAAGAGGCACATTCCCCGATCGCGAAAATGTTTGGATCGCTCGTTTGCAATGAATCATCTATTTCAATGCCGCGCCGAGGACCGATCTTCAAACCGGCTTCTTCGGCGAGTTGATCGTTCGGGCGTACCCCCGCGGCAACAATCAGTACGTCGACCGTCATGTCATCCGCGTTGGCAAAGCATAGTCGTAATCGATCGTTTTCCCGCTGGATCGATTCAGTCCGACGAACCAAATGAACCTCAACCCCCATCGCCGCGATTTTCCGCTCCAGCAACTTTGCCGCGTTCGCATCTAGCTGTCGTGGCATCAATCCCGGAGCCATCTCGATAACGCTGACACTGATTCCTAAATCCAGCATCATTTTTGCGGCTTCCAAGCCCAGCAGTCCACCTCCGATTACTGCTCCTCGTTCGGCATTCTTAGACTGGCAATAAGATTTAATCGCCCTTAAATCATCGATCGTGCGGTAGACGAAAACGCCGTCGCTGTCATGACCATCGATCGGGGGAATGAACGGATGAGACCCCGTCGCGATCACGAGTTGATCATAAGAGTGGACTTCGCCTGAAGACTCATGAACTTGCTTGGCGTATCGGTCAATTCGAACAACCCTCGCCCCCGTGCGAAGCTTGATTTCATTTGACGCGTACCACGATCGTGGTGCTAACAACAGATCCTCGGTGGACGAGCCTTTGAAGTACCGGCTTAGGTTGACCCGATCGTACGCGGGCGTTGGCTCTTCACCTATCAACGTGATGTCATAGTCCTGATGTGTCCCAGCACGAACTAATCGATCACACAATCCAAATCCTGACATTCCCCCGCCGACGATCACAAGACGCGATCTCGTAACGTGGGAACGATCGATCCGTTCGCCTCGTCGTCGGTTCCGTGAAAATGAAACTCGAGTGCGGGTAGCAGTTTTGGGCATGCAGGCTGCGAATTAGCACGATGTGGAAGATTAGTTGGCAAGGTGCCGTGCTTGTTCTGAGTCAACCACTGTTTGCAAACGAAAGGCCAATTGAATGTCGTCGTGCTATCCCGCAATACCACGTGCATTAGCATTCCCTCACCCGCTCCTAACGTGGCTGGATCCCTCCTAGCAGCCATTCGCTTGTGCGGAGCAAACTTCGCGTCAGCGCATCCCGCAATCGGATACTGCACGTTTTGTTGACACCCGTGCCTAGAAAGCGGTGCCCTGGTCCCAAGAAATAGGGGACGGAGAAATTGTGGACTGTGCGGTATCTCTTCGAAAGAAATTCCGTTTGATGAGTTTGCTTCGGTAACATTGTCGTCGACCGAACGCTTAGTAGCCAGACGCCGCGTCGTTACGCCAGGCCGCCAGACCATTCGCCGTACAAGAAAAGTAGGATTCGAACGATGCTATCTCGAACGCAAACATTAGTGCTCATTGTCGTCGCAGTCATTTGTTCGTTTGAGCTGAGCCAAAGTTGTGAAGCGGGCAATTTTTGGAAGTTTCGAAACCATCGCAGATCGCACGTTCAACCTAGGGGCTATGTCCGAAGTACGCCGATCACGACGGGTCAACGCGTGCGGACTGTCCGATCAGGCCACAACGCGTTCTTCACGCCGACTTACTCGAACCGCTACCCGACGCAAGCTAAGTCGAAAGGAAACACCTGGCCGGGAGCGATCGGTCACCAAAGTCCGCGATACCAATTTTTCCAAGACGTCAATGGTTATTGGCAATAGCCTTGAAGTTGATTGAACGCGACACGAGGTACTGCTGCGCGAAAATTAGTTTCGCGATAAGTTGGTATTCCAGTCCGGCGAGCATAAGGAGCTTTTGGTATCGGACGACGTGCTTGCTCACAAAACCGTCAGCTGCCATCGGAACGCTAGATCGATCGAAGAGTGTTTTCACTTCGGTCGGGTTCGGCTCATCAGCCGACGGGCGTTAGCTCCGGCTATGGCAACGAAACCGTGGCGAACGCCATCCGGCTAATTCTAAATTCGAGTTGGAACGAAGCACTAGACGACAGATCAATAACAGCAACGCGGCTACCGACGCTGCTAACGCTATCATCGAACGTTGCCGATTTTGCTTCAATGCTTGCTCTTGGGCATGTTGCTCCAAAGCCAGCAAAGCTTGCGACTGGTCGGCATCCGCTGCCTTTTTCAGGAGTTCGACGGCAAGAGACTCATCGATATCAACACCTTTTCCGTAAAGATACATCAATCCGAGATTCGTTTGGCCAAGCGTGAACTCCTGCTCCGCGGCTTCTTGGTACCAATGAACGGCGGTCGATTCATCTTTCGGGACTCCTCGTCCGGTGGCGTACATCGTTCCTAGATTGTTTTGAGCCGCAGGGAAATTTTTGTCTGCGGCTAGACGATACCACTCAATAGCCTTGTCATCATCGCCTTTAACTCCACGGCCCTCGGCATGCATCAATCCCATCATGTATAAGCTTGCGGGATCGCCTTGGTCGGCAGCCTTGTGAAACCACTTCAACGACTCGACGTCGTTTTGCTTCACCACTTTGCCCCAGAAGAACAGCTGCCCTAATTCTCGTTGAGCCCAAACACTCCCTTTCGATGCTGCTTGCTTTAGCAATGCGATACCGGCATCAATGTCCTTGGGAACACCACGTCCGACTAGGTACATCCAGGCGAGGTTACTTTGAGACCACGTATTTCCTTGGAAGGCGCCCGCGCGGAACCATCTCGCCGCGTCTTTGTCGCTTTGGGGCACACCCCGACCATCGAGATACATTTTGCCCAAAGAACCTTGGGCAAGCGAATACCCCTGTTCGGCCGACTTGCGAAACCATTCGACGGCCATGGTGTCGCTTTGCGGTACCCCATCGCCGTCACGGTACATCAGCCCCAACGCCCGCTGCGCTCGGGCATGATTCTGTTCAGCTGCCTTTCGATAGAACACTAACGCTTGATCGCGGTTTCTTTCAACGCCACGCCCATGCTCATACATGAATCCGAGATTGTATTGAGCTGACGCAAACCCGCTGGCAGCGGAAAGCCGATACCAGTGGACTGCATCAACGTCGTCTCCTGCACCACCACGTTGCCGAGAGCACATCCAACCAAGCTCAAATTGCGCCCATGGATGTTCAGTCGCAGCGGCGCGCCGAAGGTAGTCAACCGCAAGCCTGTCGTCACGACTGACTCCCTCGCCACGACGGTAGGCTCGCCCAAGATTGTACTGCGCGTCAGCAAGCCCCTGATCGGCCGCCTTCTGAAACAGCATCGCTGCCGCAACACTATCTGGATTGACGCCAAATCCGTTCAAATACATGAAGCCTAGCCAGTTTTGAGCCGCCGGTTCACCTTGCTCGGCCGCAAGTAGGAACCATCTCACTGCCTTTGCGTCATCCTGCGAGAATCCTTGACCTTTGACGTACAAATAGCCAATGATGACCTGTGCCCATGCATGTCCTTGTTCGGCGGAAGCGCGGATATACCGCGTCACAAGTTTTTGGCTAACTGGACCGGCAAAGTTACCGTTTGTCTGATTGATGCTTTCTAAATAGTTACCAATGATCTCGTCGACTTCCGAAACGCTTGCCGCATCGATTTTTTCACGCTCTTCGTCTTCGGATTGCGGGAACGGCAGATGAGCTTCGGAGATCGCTTCATTCGCGATTGCCGAATCCGCGGCCATCAATTCCGTATCAGCTTGATTGATGGGCGGGATATTAGCGCCGCTTATTTCGCGTGAAGGATCGCCGATGACCATCGCCATCGCGATCATCAGAAAGGTCGGTCGGTTGCGCATTTGGGAAAGCCAATTCGTAGCTGAATGCCGCCGGCTTTAACGTTGAACGCCAACAGCAGATCTCTTGGCAAAGCTACCTTACACTCCACCAACGGGTGGCGGGAAAGCCGAAGCATCTTGAGCGAACTTGCCGGACTGTGAAGCGAATACGTTCGCTTTCACAATCGCCGTTTGCCCTACGACTATTCCTGGCCACGGCCCAGCCGAGCAGGAGCGGCGACGTCCGACATGAGATCTGCTTCATTTAGCGAAACCGCTTCTCTAGGAATTACGGTTAGACTTCCGTCAGTCTCGAGGATCACCCAATTGGCATCCTCAACCGACGTGAA
The DNA here is from genome assembly GCF_008312935.1 of Roseiconus lacunae. Lineage (NCBI taxonomy): Bacteria > Pseudomonadati > Planctomycetota > Planctomycetia > Pirellulales > Pirellulaceae > Roseiconus > Roseiconus lacunae. The sequence continues at coordinate 344,608 of NZ_VSZO01000007.1, forward strand.
TCCTTGCTGTCTTAGCTTCGCTCGAATTTCTGCTTCTGAAATACGCTCTTTGGACAAATTCTCTTCGATGAATTCCCCTTTGTGGGTCAGTAGCGTTGGCCTCGGTTTGATCACTTTTCGAAACGCATTGCTTCTACGGACAGCGAACGTTGTTATCCACTGTAACGCGGCGAGAATGAGGATTGCGGCTGTTGAATCCGCAACGGATACGTCTTTCAGTAAGATACCTGATCCCACCAAGCTACCGATTGCTATGGTCACGATCCAATCGAAGTTGTTCATTTGGCTCGTCAGGCGTTTCCCTGAAATCCGCACTACGACGATCACCAAAACGTAGAAGAACACTGCACTGATCGCGACACTTTCAATTCGCGACCAAGTATTGAACCAAGTATCAATCGATTCAGGCATTGCTCTACCTTGTGAAAAAAGGCGGTCTCTTAACGATGCCGAAGCGGCGTCGGCGGACTCGCCGGAGCGACGCTGCCCGGTTTACGGAGAATACAGGATTGGGGCCACAGCAGGTCGGCTACTTGCGGCCAGCATACCCGTTCGCAGAAGTTTGAGCGATCGTTCCTAATCACACAGGGCTTCGATCCAATATCGCTGAAGTTCGCGATCGGCGGAGAGCGGCTTCACCGTGACTGCCCTTGCGCTTTCAAACCGCACCCACGCGCAAGTCATCTGCGTAAATCGCGGGGGCTCTGAAGCGCCGGAGCAGATCCTTGTGACTTGTCTCGGAACAGTTGGCTAGCAATGCCAGAAGCAACGGATGGGGTGGGATTCGAACCCACGGTAGGTTGCCCTACGCTGGTTTTCAAGACCAGTGCCTTCGACCACTCGGCCACCCATCCATTTTAGTTCCGCGGTGGATCCAACGATCGTCACCTGCGGCCGCCAAAAAGCGAACTCGCGTAGCTTAGCATCGCCCCGGCTTTTCGAAAACCGGTGTTTGACTAAGCCGCTTTCGAGACGTCGTTGTCATGTTCGGCATCGCCGTCTTGAGCGGATTGGTCGGCTCGTTCGGATTGCGAGCCTTCCGCGGCTGCTTCGCCCTCGGCGACACCAGCATCCCGTGTTGTGATCGGGATAGTGGCTGGGGCTTCTTCCGATTCGGATGCGACCTCGCCCTCGACTTCCGTAACGGCCAACTCAGCTTGCTCGACATCTGCCGTCACCGCGATCTCTCGCTCTGCGTCGTCTTTCGCTACGTCGTCCGCCGACTCTTCTTGAGCAGCGACGTCAAATTCGTCACGTGACTCTTCTTCGCTGACATCATCAGCCGCTCCGACCTGCGTCGTCGCCTCGATCGGAGTTGCCTGCTCACCGAGAATTTCGTCACTGCTGAAAACGACGATAATTTCGCCGTCGAGTCGGCGGACTTTGATTTCATCCGGTTCCATGAACCAAGTCGCACGAATCTCGCCATCACCGGTTCCGATTTTGAAATTCCGACCGACGTAGTAGCCTTCGCGGATCAGAATTGATTCCGAGAGAATGCCGATACCGGATGCCGAATCCTCGGTGTCAATTCCGATTGCGTACGTGGACTGGATCCATTGGCAAAGGTGGGCGCGAACGGTAGCCAGGCGTTGAGAATTCGTCATTCGGGGCGTCTTGCAGCGGGGGTTCCTGCACTCGTGCTCATTAGCATGTCGGTGTATCGTTCATCGGCCGATTTCGACAGATACTCCGGTTTTGCGGCCGGCGGATCGCAAGCTAAGCCTATTTTACCTATCCTTCCACCAACTTGGGGTGGGAATGGCGAACTCCGCCGCTGCATCTCTACGAATTCGGCAGGGCCTCCCAACGCGATCAAGCGAGGTGGGAAGGCGAAGGCGAATCCCAAATTTGATCAGCACCCCGTCGACTTGTAGGAAAATCCCGATCGATTGGTCCCTGGAAGTCGAAAGTCGATTAGAAACGTTGCTTCAAACTAGGCGCGTCCTCTTTGTCACCACCATCGCCCCTCAGCATTGACACGATAGGAATTTAGACCGCATGCGAATCTTGCTGGATGAAGAACAATTACAGGCCGGCGTGGAGCGACTGGCTACGGAAATTGACCGTTTCTATGGCAGCGATCGCCCAGTGACCGTGATCGCTGTGATGACTGGCAGTTTGGTGCTATTTGCCGATTTGATTCGCCGATTGTCGATGCCACAGCGAGTCGGCGTGATCCAGGCATCGAGCTATCGTGGGGGGACCGAGTCGGGCCAACTAGACGTGTCAAGCGACATGATGATCGACGTCGCCGACCGCGAAGTCCTACTGGTCGATGATATCTTCGACACGGGGAAGACACTCGATCGCCTGACCGGGCTAATCAAAGAGAAGGGGGCCAAATCGGTGAAGACGGCCGTGCTGCTGCACAAACATCGACAGCACGAAGTTTCGCTGCGTCCCGACTTTGTTGCCTTCGAAATTCCCGACGAATTCGTCGTCGGATATGGTCTGGATTATTTGGACATGTACCGAAACTTGCCTTACTTGGCGGTTTTAGAACCAGCCGAAATCGAAGCTACGGAACATAAATCGAAGCAGTGAGCCAGTCGGATCGCCGTTTACCAGAACTTGCTGGGACTAAATCGTCGCCGGGGTACGCCAATTGCCGCCCGAGAGTCCTAATGATCGGGCGGCATTTTTGGCCGCTCGGTGCGTTCGATGCTGCCGGACATTTGATGCAGCTTGCGACGATGCTTTCCGCGGCCGGGTTTCAAGTCGACGTCGTGACACCTCGCCAAGCAAATGTCTGGTCAGAGCGGTTTCAGTTTCGCGAGTTTAATGTTCATCGCCCAATTCGAATGTTTCGCACCGGATGGTCCTCGCGCGGTGACCGATCGATCAGCAAATACATCAAGTCGCTGAAAGAATGGATCTGCGAAAACCGCTGTTCTCCCGATCTGATCTATTGCGACCAAGCGAGGGAAGAGTCGATCGCAGTCGTCGAAGCTGCGAAACAACTCGGCATTCCGTCGGTCGTTCGAATCGCTGGCAACGGATCGGCGAGCGATCTATTCGAAACCAAAGGCCGACGCAATGTGAAGCGTTGTTTGCAGGCCGCGGTACGAGCCGACGCGGTCGTGGTCAACTCAGGATCGGTCCAACGCCAATTGATTATCGACGGCTTTGACGGCGCGCCGACGTGTCGGATCCCGATCGGGGTAGTACGAGGCGCCGAAGCGTCGAGCAACCTTAAGTCAGACTTGCGGGGTGCGATGGCAAAAATCAATGGCGACCTGCATGTGTTCGACACTGGTGTGGTTGTATTGTCCGTCGAACGGATGTCGGACCAATCTGGACTGATGACGTTGGTCGAATCGGCAAGAGTACTGAGTGAACGATTGCCGAACTTATGCTATTGGTTCATCGGGGATGGGCCTAAACGTGATTCGATCTATTCGTATCTTAAAGGCGAAGGCTTGAGGCAGATGATGGCGATGCCGGGCTCGTTCGGACTTTTGTCGGACGTTTTTCAAGCGGCTGATCTGATGGTGCACGCCGGCGATGATGGTTTCCAAAACCAGGTGCCCCTGGCAATCACGCACCGGCTACCACTGGTCATCGCGAACGGCGAAACGGCTCGAGAGTTCTTTGCCGTTTCACAACAGGAAGTTCAAGAGCAAATCGCGAGCGGACAATTTGAGACGGGGATCTACTGGTTCGATCCGGCTCGACCGAGAACGCTCCGGATCGCGATCGAGACGATAACCCAGGATTTGGACCGAGCAGAAGCGAAGGCAACTGAACTGCGCAGGACGATGCAGACGGTCCGTGATGCGAGTGCTTCGCTGGAGCAGTACGCGCGTTTGTTTCGACGATTGATCGATGCCAAACGCAACGATGTGAACGACCTACCATGAAAATCAAACTGGCACTGATCATCCCGACGATGGATCGCGGGGGCGCCGAAAAGCAGTTGTGTCTGCTGGCGTCGAACCTACCAAGCGATCATTTCGATGTCCATGTCTTTCTACTTACGCGCGACGGTCCGCTCCGCGAATCGCTGCGACGAGCGGGCATCGCCACGACGTTGATCGGCAAGCGATTCAAAGCCGATCCTTCGGCACTCTTTCGCCTTCGCGATGCCTTAAAAGAATTTGCACCGGACATTGTCCACACCTGGATATTTGCGGCCAACGCGTTCGGTCGGACCGCAGCGTTGATGGCCGGCGTTCCGGTGGTGATCGGAAGTGAACGCTGCGTCGATCCCTGGAAATCATGGTGGCATTTCCAAATAGATCGTGCCCTCTCGAAACGCTCGACGGCGATCACGACGAATAGTTCTGCCATCGAAGCATTTTATGTTTCCCACGGTATCGATGCCAACAAATTTCGCGTGATCGCAAATGGAGTCTTACCGATCCACCCTTCGTCGATCGATCGCACCACGGCGTTTAAACGATTGGGTGTCCCGTCCAACCGAAAACTAATTCTGGCTGTGGGAAGACTCTGGGAACAAAAGCGATACCGAGATTTGATCTGGGCGGGCGAACTCGTCGGGGCGACGCGTCAGGACACGACGCTGATCGTCATCGGTGATGGCCCGCAGCATGATGAGCTCTTGCGATTTCGCGATGCGGTTACCACACCGCGTCATGTTGCGTTCGTCGGTGAAAGAGATGATGTATCGGACCTGTTGCCACATGCGGACTTATTTTGGAACGGCAGCGAGTACGAAGGACAGAGCAATGCGATCATCGAAGCGATGCAGGCTTCGGTGCCGGTGATCGCATCAAACATTCCGGGCAACCGAGACCTTGTCATCGACGGTGTCACGGGGCGGCTGGCACCACTCGGTGATCGCGCCGAATTTGCACGACATAGCATCGAACTATTGGACAATCCCGCGATGGCGAACGAACTTGCAGATTCGGCGCGAAACCGAATCACGACAGAGTTTTCGGTCGAGAAAATGGTCGGCAAGCATGCGGCGCTGTATCGAGAGTTGATCGATCGCAGCTAGTCCTTGGGTAGCCAAACGAAAACTCTTGCAGGTTTGTCGATTGACTTAGAATTGCGGCAAAAGCAGACGCGTTTTGCTTGGCAAAAGTGGCGATCACGTACACGGCTTTCTCAGAATCAAAGGCGACGAATGCCAGATCGATGCCCCCTCGGCGGGTTTCGCTACCTCAAACATTCGCGACACAATAGACGCCGGTTTGAACCGAGCTTGAGCGCATTCTCCAATTTTGACGGCAACCCTTGATAAAGCATTCCGTTCGTAACGATCACGCGAACGTCGGGCCGTCGAAAAGTAGCTGAAACGGCAGATTTGCTTCAGTTCAAAGTTGAGTACGCCTGCCGGACAGATAACATCAAGGCGTCAATTGAACCAGCGGCGATCAACGCCCGCGGGGATTGATGCCGGCACACCTCAGCGACGGAACTGGTGGAATCAATGCTGGCCCCACCCGAATACGCTTTTTCCAACCGACCTTTATGGACATGCGAGAGACCCGACGACAAACCTTCGACGAAGTCGATTTGTTGCTGGACAATGCAAGGTTACGAGACGAGTTGGAGCCCTACCGGGACGAATCGATCGACCCGTCGATCAATCGCATGCCGCTCCACGCCGAGAACGAGTACTTGGCATCCATGCTGGCTTGGGAACGGGCGCCCGCACTGCCGATCGCCGAATGGTTTAACCCGCCGCTGGATTTGATGCCGCCGGACTCACTCAGCGATGCCCAGCTATCGAGCTTGCTGAACAAAACGATCGAGCGGCTCTTTAGCAAGAATATTGTTCTGCGATGCACCGATCACTTGAGTGACCGCGAACTGTACATGATCGTCTATCGCGACATCTTGCCGTGCTGCGAAAAGATGGTCGATGTGCCCGGCAAAGCGATCGAGTGGATGTGTGTCGAAGACACCGAAACATGGCTGCGTTACTACGCCAGCGCCGTCGAACGTCGTCGCTATCAAGAAGAACGTGGAATGCCGCTTCCCGCGGCAGAGACGCCTCCGTATCGACGTCAGTTGCCCGGTCAGTGACACAACGTGTTATTGATTCAATGTGGACGGAGGCGTGTCCGAATCGCGTGATTGGGAACGACCGGTGAAGCATCCGATCGCCCGGCCACACCAGCCAGGGTTTCGATAACGCCACATGCATGCGAAGGCGGCTAAGCCGTCTCGCCATGTGATCTTTTTTCCCTCGTCGTAGCTACGATAGTTATACCCCGTGGGGACTTCCGAAATCTGTACGCCCCTGGCGGCGACCTTGCTCGTGATTTCGGGTTCAAATCCGAAGCGACATTCACGGATCGCAATGGATCGGACCAAGTCGCCACGGAACGCTTTATGGCAAGTCTCCATGTCGGTCAGCGACTGACCGGTCATGCAGTTGCTTGTTACCGTCAGCGCCCAATTGCCGAGCCGATGCAAGAGCGACGGGTCTTCGATGTCTTCGAGATACCGCGAGCCGTAGACGACTTCGGCATCTCCGCGCAGTACTGGTTCGATCACAGTCAGCAAGTCCTTGGGATCGTATTCGCTGTCTGCGTCTTGAATGGCAACGACACGACCTCGACTATGCCGGATTCCGAGTCGGACGGCAGAGCCTTTTCCATGGTTGCGGACACGGCGGACGATTTTGCGATTCGGGCGCTCGGGCAAGGAAGCCAGCCAGACGGACGTTCCGTCAGTGCTTGCATCGTCGACGATAATGGTTTCGGTCGACTCTGGCATGACCTCGTCGATTCGCGCCAACACATCCGGCAAAGTCTGTCGCTCGTTGAACACCGGGATAATCAAGCTGACGTCAAAGGCATAGTCAGATCGATCGATTTGATCCAGGCGTTGATCGACGTCACCGAGCGTGTCCGAAATTCGCTGGATGACGGGTGCGATGTCGGCGGAATTCGATTCAGAAGAGGACACGTTAGATTGGCTCGCCGTCGCAGGGCTGGGGTGGTTCATTGAAAACGCTAAGCAGTTGACGCGGGCAGTGAATTGAGGGTGGACGTCGACAGCGTTCGCCTTCGAAAATAGCGTCCGCCTTCAAAACTGGCGTCTGTTTGCGTGAGGGCGCGCCCGGATGCGGCACTTCGATCCCAGGGACAAACCCTCACTCAGTAGCCTAGTTCGATCATACCGGTCATGCCGAGAACGCGATCGCTTGGGGGGCTCGCCAGAACGCTCACTCGTTCTGCCACAACGACTCGCCAGACCATTCTCCTTGGCGAGAATTGCGTTTCATTTCACCGAATGGCCGGATGGGAGGGGTTGGAGCGTTGACGATGATCCGTTCGGACGTGAAAACAGACGTTCCGCGATCCGTTCGACACGCTCGGAAAAAACGTGTACCGATACCGATGTGCGAATGCCAAGTTCAAATCAAACAAAGCATTCACTTCGGTCAACAGATCACGGTATTTTGGTGCAACAAGACGCGTATCATATGATTGCGGGCCGCGTCCTTCCATTTTCATGATCGGGTCTTATGCCGTTGGAACCCTTTTTTCTGCTGATCGCACTGCTACCGCTGATCGCGTACCTGCTGCTGCTTTCTCTGATCCGTTTGAGTGGCCGGGTGCTGGTGACGACAGGCGGCCGAGACATCGCCGCTCTCGGGTTCGCAGTGAGCGGTTTGATCGCGATTGGCCCCGGCGAACTGTTTTTTCCAAAGGCCGCGGCGGGTACGTTTGGCCCCTGGGTCTGGATCGCCCTGGCAACATTTTATGCGTTGATTGTGACGCTGATCGCCTTGACGACACGCCCCCGATTGGTGGTTTACGGACGAACGCCCGAACAAATGCTAGACCCGTTGTTGGCCGCGGCCCGAGAAATGGATCCGGATGCCAGTTGTGACCAACAAGTGATGCAGATCTTCTTACCGCGATTAAAAGTCCACTTACGTGCGGCGGGAAACAAGGCGGTCGATTCGTCGACGATCGAATCCTTCGAACCGATCGTGAACCATGCGTTTTGGGAAGCACTGCTCGGTCACTTGCGTCAAAAAGCGTCGTTGACGCCACGCCCCACGCCGACGCGTGGGGCCACGATGCTGCTGATTGCACTCGGCATGGCGACTTACGTAGCCGTCCGAGCGATCGGCGAACGCCAGCAAGTCGTCGAAGGGTTTCGCCAGTGGCTGTGGCGGTGACGCCATACGACCGACTTCTACCACCGCACGCCCGGACGCGTTAGCTACATTCGCACGCCGACGGTCAGCAAAATGTTTGCGTAGCGTTGTTGGTCGGCGGTCTGGATCGTTAAAACGTGGTCTTCGGTGCTGACGGATTTGTAAAAGTCCCATTTTTCGATCGGCTGAAGATCGAGGTCCAAGCCTTCCGATCGGATTGTCTCTCGATAGTCATCCCAGACCGGCGGATCACCATCGAGCGCGTAGGGGCCCTCTGTTTCGGTCTTCATCGTTTCGATTCGTTCGACGGGGATCGCCGAAATCACTGCCTCGAGGACTTGATTGCAGGTTGGGATCCCGGGCATGAGGTTCAAGCTGACCAATTCCGCTCGTGGCCCCCGCTTGCTGGCCGCCGGATAGTTACCGTCGGCGATCAGGATGGTGCTGTGGTGCCCCGAAGCTGCCAAAATGGAAGAGATCTGGGGGTGAATCAGTTTGTGGCGTAACATAATGGGATGCGGTTCTAGAACAGAAAACGAATGCGAGGCCGGCGGCCGTGTGGCAGCAACGACTTAACCTGGGAACTTACTTTCGCATCGGCGTGCATGTCCATTGGTCATTTGCGTTGCTCATTGCCTACATCGGGTACGCAGGATACCAAGATGGACTGCCGGGGACACTGTTCGGCATTTCGGTTTTGATCGGGATGTTCTTTTGCGTGACGTTGCACGAATACGGCCACGCGTTGATGGCTCGGCAATTTGGCATCGAGACAATGGACATTACGCTATTCCCGATCGGTGGCGTGGCGCGGTTGATGAAGATTCCGCGTGTACCGTGGCAGGAGTTTCTGGTCGCCGTTGCCGGACCGGCGGTCAACGTTGTCATCCTGACGGTGTTGATGACCGTCTGGTTGTTTCTTCCCGATGCCCTTCTGCCCTCTCCGCTGTCGATCTTTTTCAACGAGGTTTCCGAGGCAAGATTTGTGGAGATTGCCAACTCAATCTCCTGGCAGGGCTACATGGTTTCCATGGTGGGCGTCAACACGATTCTGATTTTGTTCAACATGATCCCTGCATTCCCGATGGACGGTGGGCGTGTTCTTCGCAGCGTATTGGCGATGGCTCTGGAGTATCGCTTGGCGACACGGATCGCGTCGAACATCGGAATCTTTTGCGCGATCTTGATGGGGTTGGTCGCGATCTATTTTCAAGCCGTACCGGCGGGATTGGTCGCGATCTTCATTTGCTATGCCGGGATCTCCGAAGCGCGGCATGTTGACGTCGTCGAACCCCTGCGTGGTCACAGGGTCGAAGAGGCGATGATTACGGATCCCCCGTCGATAGCGATGTCGTCGACGGCAGCCGAAGCGATTGAGTTCTTCCGCAGTTGCCCGCTCAAAGCGGTCCCAATCGTTGACGAAGCCGATTACACGGTTGGAATGCTGTTGCTCTCCGACGTGATCAAGCGGCGAAACGAAGTCGACGCCGCTACCGGGAAACAGGCGGCAATTGAGACGTCGTTCGATTCGGAAGTCTTGGAATCGGGCGTCTGTCATTTGCTCGCGACGATTCCGTGCACACAGTGGGCGCGTCACGATATCCCGATCCTTTCGCCCGGGGCATCGTTGGAGACGATCGTGACCAGCTTGCCGCCGCAATTCCGCCAATTCCCTGTCACCGACCCGCACGGCCGATTGGTCGGATTGCTCGACCTGGATTCCCTTGGCGATCGGCTTGGCCTATTCGCTTGATCGACGAGAATTCTGTCGCGTTTTTTGCGCGATGAAGTTCTCTCGCGCCCCAACAAGTCGGCGTTCATGCCCTACGCTAACGAGTCGGTACATGACTCATTTGACTCGTTTGGGCGTGGTGCTGTGGAAGAGGCTGTCAAAGAATTTCTCGATCGTATGTTCGTCGGACCGGTTTGGCCGGCTTCGGTGCTCGTTTGCTTGATGGTCCTGTACGCGTTGGTCGCCGTCATTGGATTGATCGACCTTGGACTCGATGGTGATCTTGAAATGGACGGATCGCTGGACGTCGGTCCGGACCTCGATGGTTTAGACCTCGACGGAATCGAAGGGGTGGAGGTCGATGCCGGCGGCGGCAACGTTGACTTCGGCGATCTCGATGTCTCGCAGGGAGGACTGGCCGGTTTGATGACCGGCTTTGGTGCCATGACGATTCGGCTAACTAACTTCGGTCGTGTCCCGCTGATCATCTGGTTCGGCGTCTTCACAATCGTGTTTTGGGCGGTTTCGTATGGTTTGTGGCACGGATTTGATTCCAGCCACTACGCCGCGACGCTACTCCCGACGTTGTTGTGCACGATTCGCAACGGAGTGATCGCCATCGCTGCGACCAAACTTGTCACGCAACCGATCGTCGGTAAGTTCGATCCTCAACCGGGATACGACCGCGATCGGGTGTTGGGGGGAACTTGCGAAATTTCGTCGCTGAGCGCATCCCCCGCTTTTGGGCAAGCTAAGTTTCGGACGAATGCTGCGCCTTTGCTGCTAAATGTCCGTACTACCGGAGCAGAGATTCCAAAAGGAACGGAAGTACGGATTATAGACTTTGATCCATCACGGCGGATTTATACCGTCACCGAAATCAAACCGGAGAACCAAACGTGACCACACTGCAACCTGGGATCATGATCCTAGCCGAAGGCTGGTTAGAACCGACGCTGTTCACGATCGGGTTGATCGTGGTCCTCGCGATCGCCACGATCGCGACCTTTAAGAAGTGTTTCATGGTGGTCGGTCCCGACAAGGCGATCGTCCGAACGGGGCGTGGGCCGATGCGTGTCGCGACCGGCGAAGGCATGTTGGTGTTTCCGGTAATCCATCGCTTCGAAATGATGGACCTGTCGCTAAAAAGTTTCGAGATCAGTCGACAGGGTAGTGAAGGCTTGATTTGTCGCGACAACATTCGTGCCGACATCAAAGTCGCCTTTTTCATCAGGGTCGACAGTTCGATCGAACAGATCAAAGAAGTCGCCGCCTCGATCGGTGCCAAACGGTGTTCAGAGATCGACACCCTTCGCGAACTTTTTGATGCGAAGTTCTCCGAGGCATTAAAGACGGTCGGAAAACAATTTGATTTTGTCGAGCTTTACGAAGAGCGTGACAAATTCAAAGCGGAAATCTTAAAAGTCATCGGAACCGATCTGAACGGGTATTGCCTCGATGACGCGGCGATCGACTATTTGGAACAAACGCCGCTGGACATGTTGTCCCCGAACAACATTCTGGACGCCGAGGGCATTAAAAAGATCACCGAACTGACTTCGATCGAGAAGGTCAAAGAAAACCAATTCACTCGCGACAAAGAGAAGACACTCAAGCAACAAGACGTCGAAGCAGAAGAAACAATTCTTGCACTCGAACGTCAACGCGTCGAAGCGGTTGAAAAGCAGAAACGCGAAATCGCGGAGATCTCTGCCCGCGAACAAGCCTCGGCTCGCAAGGTCCAAGAAGAACAACGGCTCGAATCAGAACGAGCACGAATTCAAACCGAGGAAGAACTCGGCGTTGCTACGCAAAACAAAGATCGGCAAGTTTTGGTCGCTCAGCGCAACAAGGAGAAAACGGACGCCGTCGAACTCGAACGCGTCAACCGCGATCGCGACCTGGAAGCGACCGAACGGATGCGAGTTGTCGGGGTCGCCGAGGTCGAGAAAGAAAAGGCGATCGAAACCGAACGTCGCAACATTCAGGAAGTGATTCGCGAACGAGTCGCGGTCGAACGCGCCGTCGTCGAAGAACAAGAGCGGATCAAAGATACCGAAGAAGTCGCTCAAGCTGAGCGGACGAAAAAGGTCCAGGTGACCGCCGCAGAAATGAAGGCGGAAGAAGAATTGATCCGCCAAACCAAACTTGCCCAAGCCGAAAAGGAATCCAGCACACTGTTGGCCGAAAAGGTTCGCATCGAAGCCGAAGCAAAACGCGACGCGGCCGAAAAGGAAACCGCCGCCGCAAAGATGTTGGCCGAAGCCGAGGCCGCACAGGCGGCCGCCAAAGGGCTCGCCGAAGCTCGTGTTCAAGAGGCGAAAGCGGCCAGCCTGGAAAAAGAAGGCAGCGCCGAAGCAACGGTCTTAGAAAGGAAAGCGATTGCCGAAGCGAAGGGCATCGAAGCCAAAGCGACTGCCGTCGAAAAGCAAGGCATGGCCGAAGCCAACGTCGATTTGGAAAAGTATCGTGCCGAAGCTACCGGTATCACCGAAAAAGCCGAAGCGATGAAGGTACTCGACAGCGTCGGCAAGGATCACGAAGAGTTCAAGCTAAAACTCAACAAGGAAAAAGATGTCGAGATCGCAGCGATCGATGCTCAGCGTGGCATCGCCGAAAGCCAAGCCGGCGTCGTCGGCGAAGCTCTCAAGGCAGCACGCATCGATATCGTCGGTGGCGACGGAGAATTCTTCGATCAAATCACCTCCGCGGTCAAGGGTGGCAAGGCGATCGATCGATTCGTCTACAACAGCCGTGTCGCGACCGACATCAAAGACACGTTCTTCGATGGCAACGCGGAGTACTTTAAAGACCAATTGACGTCATTGATCAGCCAGTTCAATCTGGATACCGACGGCGTCAAAGACCTTTCCATCGCGGCGTTGATCGCCAAAATGATGGGGATGGCCAACAGCGAAGAGATGCGTTCGCAACTGACCAGTCTGCTCGGAATGGCCGGGACCGCGAACATCGCAGATCAAAAAGCCAGTCGAGTGCTCTCGGCAAACGCGTCGAGCAGCAACGGCAAAAAGGCCTAGTTAAAAGGCAAGGCGATTGCCTGCCCCCCGCATCGGCGGATCATCGTCGCAGTCCTCGCACATGATCCGTCGATCCCACTCCCGCTCGCGAATCCCCAGTCTTCCACTCTATTGAACAGGTGAAGGGAGCCCGATCATGACCGACTCCCAACTGGCAGCAGGCACATACGAAGTCCTGCGAAACCGACTCCGCGAAGCAGCGAACGAACTGCGAACGCGACTGGGAAAACTCAACGAAGCGCGTGCCGATGTCTTTGGTAACATCGAAACCAAGTTGCTTTCGACTGAACGTGTCACGACCGAACATAATTGCATTCCACGCGATTTAGTTTCCGTCGGCGATCAGTTCCTGTTCGGATACAACGTTCAATTCGGACTGAAGACCGAGATTGAATTGGCGGATGTCTTTTCGTCCTACGAATTTTCCGACCAACAGTTTCATGAAAAGCCACTCAAGATCCTCAATGACTCGCGCTTCTTAAATGACTTTTCCGAGTTATATCGGTTCTACAAAGGCACTTCATTCCTGCGTTTCTTTCGCGCCGGACCGATGTTGCACATGGTTTTCCAGGTCGGCAAAACCGAGCGTGACATCAAGTCGTTCAAATGGCGCGTTTCGCCGGATCGGTTGGAGTACATCGATAACCGCAGCGAGCACGAAGTCAAAATCCCGCCGCAACATGAATTTCGCTGGACTAAAACCACGCGCGATCAACATCGTTACGGTGAACACCCTCATATTTCGATCGATGACATTGTCTTCGTCGAAACCGTCGGCGGCGATTTAACGATCAAAGTCGAAAACAATACCGGCAGCGGTGAAGGGATCTATGCCGAACCGGTCGACAATCCCGATCAAAAACTCGACGACGCGGAAATCCATTACGCGATCCTCGGGCATTTGGTCTTGCTCAAAATGCGACCCTACCAAGAGGAAACGACGCGGTATTTAGTTTTCAATAGCAAGATCCAGCAAGTCGTCCGCGTCGACGAAATTGCCGAGTCCTGCGTGATGCTGCCGGGCGACCAGGGCTTGATCTTTCCCGGCGGATATTACCTGCAAACCGGCGAATACAAACGCTTCGACACCGGCCTGAGCGACATGCGTTTCCAACGCACCATTGCCTCGCCCAACGGCGAAGATTTCTTGTACCTGTTCTATGCGTCCCATTCGGGCACCTACGTTCAGCTGCGTTACAATTTGATTCGCCAAACCGTCGACACGCCGCTCGTTTGTCACGGACAAACATTTTTTGAACGCGGTGAAATGGTGTGCTTTCGAACCCATGAAGAAGCACAAAAACATCACGCGATTCAGATTTGGCAAACGCCGTTTACCGGCCCTAACTTTGTCCCCGAAAATCAAACCGATTCGCTACTATTTAAGATCGGGAACAAAGAGATTGTTCGCGGCATGGCGGAATGCAGCGAGCTGTTGCAGCTAATCGATAAAGACGACAGTTACGAAGGCCTGTACGTCGACCTGAATAAAAAGTCGAGCGACATCCTCGATAGCTATTTCTGGATCGACAAAGACGAAACGGAGCGACTGAACGAGCCGCTGCAAAAGATTCGAGAAGCCGCATCGGCCGCGGTGGAAGAATTTGAAAAGGTCGTTCGAGTACGCAAGCAGACCAACGAGCGAACACAGACCGTCCAGTCGGACGTCGCCGACTTGATCAAAAAGATCGAACGAAGTCGATTCGATTCGATCGATCATTTCGTCGAAGCGCTCGCGGAATTGCGTTCTCAGCGCGGACATGCGTTAGGGCTCAAAGAGCTGCGGTACGTCGACGAATCGCTCGTCGAAACCTTGGAACAGACCACGGCAGAATGGAGCGAGCGATTAAGTCGCCGCTGTGTCGATTTTCTGCTGACCCCCGGTGCACTTCAGCCCTATATCGAGCGAATCTCTCATGCGAAGGATCGTGTCGAAGAAGTTCAAACGGTCACCGAATCGAAAGAACTCAATGAAGAGATCGACGCGGCGGCAAGCCAACTGGAACTGCTGACAGAAACGGTCAGCAATCTTCGTATCGACGACGCAACGAAACGTACCGAAATTATCGATTCGATCGGCGACGTATTCGCTTCAGTTAATCGAGTTCGCAGTGCACTTAAGGCCAAAACGAAAGAACTTGTCGGTGTCGAAGGGCGGGCCGAATTCGCGTCGCAATTGAAGCTCCTAGAGCAGACGACCTCCGGTTACTTAGACGTTTGCGATAGCCCCGAACGCTGCGACGAATACTTGACCAAGGTAATGGTCCAGCTAGAAGAACTGGAAGGAAAATTCGCCGAGTTTGACGACTTTATCGAGCAACTTGCCGTCCGCCGCGAAGAGGTCTATACGGCGTTTGAATCTCGCAAAGTCCAACTCGTTGAAAAAAGAAACCGAAGAGCCGAATCGCTGGCATCGGCCGCCGACCGGATTTTGAAGGGCGTCGACAACCGCGTCCGATCGATGGAGTCGTCCGACGATATCGCCGCGTACTTTGCCGGCGACTTAATGGTCGAAAAGATACGCGACATCATCGGGCAGCTACAAGAACTGGATGATGCCGTCCGAGTCGAAGACCTGCAAAGTCGGCTGAAAACGATCCGCGAAGACTCGGTTCGTCAACTGAAAGACCGCCAGGATCTGTACGAAGACGGCGGCGACATCATCCGATTGGGCAATCAACGATTCGCCGTCAACACGCAACCGCTCGATTTGACGACGGTGTTGCGCAACGACGCGATGTGTTTGCATCTAACAGGCACCCAGTACTTTCAGCCGCTCGACGCGCCCGAGTTGGAAGCGGCTCGTGACCTCTGGAATCAAGAGCTGATCAGCGAAAACCGGTCGGTGTATCGTTCAGAGTACTTAGCGGTCGAGCTATTTGATTCAGTCGCGGCAAAGGGCGAAGCCTTTCCGGCAAGCGAAAATCTTGATGCGTCGTGGATCCAATCGAAGATCGGCGGTCGCTTTGACGAGGGCTACGCAAAGGGCGTTCACGACCATGATGCGGCCCTCATCCTGAAAGCACTCGTTGAACTTGATCAGGAAATCGGCCTGCTCGCGCACTCACCCGATGTGCGATCGGCTTCATTGCTGTGGTTTAACCGTTTGCTCGATCCGGAAGTTCGGACCGGACTGGTACGTTGGATCGTCGGTTTCGCGAATCTAGCCAAAGCCTACCCCCATGCCCAACCGGCCGAACAATTCCGAGCCAAATTAGCGGAACTCGCCGAACAGGACCATGCAATTTGGGGAACGCTTTTCAGTCGCGATGTCACCGATCAATCGATCGCAAATTATCTTTTTGATCAACTGATCGATGACCCCAATGTTCCGGCGGTAAGTGGTCGTGCGGTAGAGCTTTATCACCAGTTCTGCGACTCCGTCCCCAAAGTCGATCGCGATAAGCTGCTCGTGACCGCCTTGGAAAGTAATCGATCGGATCCGATTCGATCTTTCGTGTTGTCACGCAATTGGGCAGACGCTTTTCTTTCAGGGCACGAAGGCGACAACCATATTGATCCCGCAAGACTTTATCGCAACGAGCTTGCGTGGCTAATTTTGCAGGCTGATTTGGAATCGGTTCGGCCTACAGAAGCACCAGTATCGGTCTCGCTGAAAGGATTGGTCGGCAGCCACGACAACTTGGCCGGCGGTTCATTGATCGTCCATTATCACGAGATGTTGCGGCGGGTTCGCCAGTACCGTGGCGATGTTGTCCCGCGATACCGACAGCTCAATCGCACGAAGAGTGAACTGGTCGATGCCGCTCGAGAAGACATGCGACTCGACGAATTTAAACCGCGTGTCTTGACGAGCTTTGTTCGCAATCGGCTGCTCGACGAAGTGTACCTCCCTTTGATCGGTGACAACCTTGCCAAACAAATGGGATCGGCGGGCGAGAACAAACGCACCGACAGGATGGGCTTGTTGCTGCTGATTTCGCCGCCCGGTTACGGAAAGACGACCCTAATGGAATACGTCGCCAACCGACTGGGGTTGGTGTTCATGAAAATCAATGGTCCCGCGATCGGCCACCAAGTCACCTCGCTTGATCCCGCGGAGGCCCCTAATGCTGCGGCAAAAGAAGAAGTCGAACGATTGAACTTGGCACTTGAGATGGGTGACAACGTGATGCTTTATGTCGATGACATCCAGCACACTCACCCCGAGTTCTTGCAAAAATTCATTTCGCTTTGTGACGCGACACGAAAGATCGAAGGCGTCAGTCAAGGTCGAACCCGTACTTATGATTTGCGTGGTCGACGAGTCTCGGTCGTCATGGCTGGCAATCCCTACACCGAAAGTGGCGAACGCTTCCAAGTCCCCGATATGCTGTCCAACCGAGCCGACGTGTACAACTTGGGCGAGATCATCGGCGATTCGGCGGACGCGTTCGAAATGAGCTATCTGGAAAATTGCCTGACCAGCAATTCGACATTGGCGCCATTGTCGACGGCACCACCGGAAGACGCCCGCGCGATTGTCCGTGCCGCCGAGCGTGATAGCCTGGAAGGCATCGAGCTTGAAAGCAACTTGTCGACTGACCAAGTCCGCGACATGTACGAAGTGATGCGTAAACTGTTGCGCGTCCGTGATGTGGTTTTGCGAGTCAACCGTGCATACATTCGTAGTGCGGCTCAAGCCGACGCCTATCGCACCGAGCCGCCTTTCAAGCTTCAAGGTAGCTACCGAAACATGAACCGGATCGCGGAGAAGGTCGCCGCGGTGATGAACGACCAGGAATTGCAAACGTTGATCGTTGCGACGTATGAACAAGACGCCCAGACATTGACGACGGACAATGAGGCCAACGTACTGAAGTTCAAAGAACTGCTGGGCATTCTAAAACCCGACGAGAAAGAACGTTGGGATAGCATCAAGTATGCGTTCGTCGAAAGTGTTCGTATGCAAGGACTCGATAGTGAAGACCAAGCCGGACAGTTGATGCGTCAGCTGGCTTCGATGCGCGACGGACTCGAATCGATTCGTCAAGTCATCTCGAAAGCGATCGCAGCGTCGGGCAATGGTGCCGAAGAGCGGATGGACTCAAGACTCGATCTACTCCGACAAAGTCTCAACGCGTCAGCTGATCAAGTCGCTCAGACATTGCGGATTACCGGCGAGCAGCTAGAAAAGATTAGCAGCCATCAAGCGACAGTCGAACCACCAGAGCAACGTGTGTTGGTACAGCACAAGGTACCGCGTGTCTTGGCGGATCTAATCAAAGGTCAGTTTCATCTGATGCAGGAATGGTTGCGTCCGATTCTTTCGGAGTCGCTCGATAACGGTCGCGACCTTCAAAGGCTCAAGGAGCAGCTCGACGCGATGCAACAGAACTACGAGCAGATCGAACAGTCGTTCGATTCGGCGTCCGGTGACGAGCCGGAGGTGTGACGCGGTAGAACGAATTTTGTGGAAGAATGTTGGGCCGTTGCCGTCGCAGGCAAAGGACGAATCGAGAAATCGCTACAACCCGCACAATCGGCAAACTGTCCTGTATCCTTTCTGAACTCGTCGAGAAACTGGGCAAAGGGTCAGGCAAATTGGTAAAGCTGGCGCGGCAGGACACGTCTAAAACGCCGCTTTTTTCGGCGTTTTTTTCGCTTTTCGCTAACGTCCTGCGTACCCTTTAGAGGTGACCGTGTCAGAAAACGATTCGGGATCTCTTACGCACTCCATGACCAATGCAACACGACGGTATTCTGACGATGCCTCGCATGAAAACTATTACCCTCCTTGCCTTCGCTACCACGTTAGGATTTGAAGCCACCCTCGGTTCGCTTCTCAATCCCGTCGTGGCGCAGGATTATTGCTTTCCGCAAACGTATCGCATGCGGCCGACCACGATTTACGAGCCACAAACGGTGACTCGGATGCGTCCCGTGGTTCGTACGGAGATGGTTGAAGAGGAAGTCACGTCGTACCGTCCCGTCGTTCGCGAACGTACCGAGACACGCGAGGTCACCGTGCCGGTCAACACCGTCGAGACCAGCTTCCGCGAAGAGCGTTACACCGTATGGAAGCCGGTTACGAAAACTTCGTACCGGGACGAAACTTATCAAGAGACAAAGTACGTCTCCGAAACGGCGGAGCGAGAGGAACAGGTTACGACGTTCCGTCCCGTGACTGAGACGTCGTACTACCAACAGCAGTACACCGTGCAGCGACCGGTAACAGAAACGGCATACGTCCAGCAGCAATACACCGTTCAGCGTCCCGTCGTGGAAACTCAGATGCAGACCCAGCAATACACGACGCTGCGTCCGCAGACCACGATGGAAAACCAAACGATCGATGCCGGTGGCTACGTCCCCCAAACAACTGTCACCCCCGGTGGCGTTGGCTACGCAATGCAGTATCAGCGAGCACTTTACGCGACCCCAGGTCCGTTGGGTCTGTTTGCCCGCGTCCGCGGTGGGAACGTCGTCGCACCGTACTACCAGCCACCAACATCACAGACCCAATACGTCTACCGACCAAACTACATTCAGCAACAAGTCGCTCGGACGTCGTACATGCCTGTGACCGAACAGGTGCAAGTACCCGTGCAAGTTCAGCGGACACAGACTGAAGTCGTCACTCAAAACGTTCCCGTCCAACGCACTCGTTATGAGTCGGAATTGATCACCAAGAAAATTCCAGTTGAAACGACTCGGATGGTGCCAACAACCGTCGTCCGTAAAGTGCCGTACATCGTCCAGCGTCCGGTCACCGAAACGCACACACGAAAAGTTCCTGTCACCACCCAAGAATGGGTGACAGAAGAACGCGTTCGCAAAGTTCCGGTGCAGGAAACTCGTACGAGTTATGTGACCAAGAAAGTCCCTTACACGGTTCGCTACACCGAATACGAAGCGGTGACGCAAACGGTCCGTAAACCCGTGACTCGTGAAGTGATGGAGCCCTACACCGAAACAATCACGGTGCCTCGTCAAGTCATGCAGCGAGTACCTTTGACGTATTACGATGCCTACAGTCCCGCCATCCTTAGCGGTTACAGCACCCTGAAACCGGCCATCGAAACGAACGAAGAGTCGACCGAGTCTCCCTCCGATCAAGATTCTAATGCCATCGAACAACCAGAATCCGAATCGCAGCTCTCACTTCGCCCCGCCGAAACGTACAGTGGCGAGCCCGAAACGCGATTGAAGTCCTTCGAATCTGTTTTGCCTGCGCCAAAGCCAAGCGATCAACGCGATTCGTCCGAGCCTTCTGAATTGAACGGTCCCGACAACTCGGAACCATCCGAAAACGATCCAACCGTGATTAATACCGGATGGAAGATACGCTACACACCACAGTTTTCGCGTTCGATCTAGAACTTCGTCAACCTCCGAGATGTACGGCTAGCCGCATGGCGTTCTCCACGGTTTCGGTGCAATAACCGGGGCAGCCCACCGTCGGCTGATGCCCCGAATCCGAACGTTGGGTCTAGACGGAGCCCTAAGCAGGCAAACACGAGTCTTTGGGTTTAAACATCTGGATAACACCTTCCCGCTTGCGGGAGGGTCGGACGAGCAAACGGCCGGGGAGGGTGCCCTCTCCGGGCCTGAAGGCCCGACTCTCCCAGTGGGAGAGTGAAATGACTTAAGCCGAATCTTTCGTGTTCAACTGCTTAATTCTCCAAACGCAACAATATCCGTAGCGAAAACCAGTGATGGCTTTCCGCAACGTGGCTCAGGGACCTTCGGGTCCCTTTTTTTGTACTTAGGCGCCGTTCATCGTATTGATCATCGTGATCTGATAAACTGCGATAACTCGTTTTCCCACCTTTGGTCTCTTCCCGACAAAAGCTTCCCGCGACACCTCGATGACCATGACAGTTCTTCCCCGGCACAGCAGCCTAGTGCCCGTGTTTGTAAAGTCCCTGACTGCGATCCTACTAGTCTTTCTCACGGCCGTGGCCGCGCGTCCGATCCACGCTCAAGAGCGTCCCAATATCGTCTTCATTTTTGCCGATGACCAGTGTTTTGACACCATCGCGGCACTCGGTAACCAAGAAATCGAAACCCCCAATCTCGATCGACTTGCCAAACGCGGTACCGTCTTTTCACATGCTTACAACATGGGGTCCTGGAGTGGCGCCGTCTGCGTTGCCAGCCGGATGATGTTGAATTCCGGGCGATTTCTCTGGGAAGCAGAGGCTTGCTACCAAGATGCCGAGCAAGAACGCCAAGCCGGGCGATGGTGGGGCGAACATATGAAGAAGGCTGGCTATCGGACGTACATGACTGGCAAATGGCACTGTCGAGCAAACGCGGAAAAGTCATTCGATGTGGTCAGGGATGTTCGGGGCGGAATGCCAAAGCAAACCCCCAAGGGCTACAACCGCCCGTTGATCGATGAGTCGACCGGAGAAACAGTTGATCCTTGGTCGCCCAGCGATCCGCAGTTCGGTGGATTCTGGCAAGGCGGCACGCACTGGAGTGAAGTCGTGGCCAATCACTCCGAGGCGTTTATGAACGAAGCAAGCCAGATCGATCAACCGTTCTTCATGTACCTTGCATTCAACGCCCCTCACGATCCGCGACAATCGCCCGCTGAATACGTCGCGAAGTACCCCATCGAAAACGTAAAACTGCCGGAGAATTTTCAACCGCTATATCCTTATGCCGAAGAGATGGCTGCCGGACGAAAATTGCGAGACGAAAAACTTGCCCCGTTTCCACGCACGCCACTGTCCGTGAAAACACATCGCCAAGAATACTACGCGATCATTACGCATATGGACGCAATGATCGGCCGCATCCTGGATTCTCTCGAGCAGACGGGAAAACAAGACAATACCTGGATCTTCTTCTCTGCCGACCACGGATTGGCGTGCGGTCAGCACGGGTTGATGGGCAAGCAGAACCTGTACGATCACAGCGTTCGTGTTCCATTGATCGTGATCGGCCCTGACGTTGCCGCCGGCGAGCAAATTTCCGAACCGGTGTACTTGCAAGACATCATGCCGACATCACTGGAACTCGCGAACATCAATAAGCCGTCACACGTTCAATTCAATAGTCTTCTACCGCTTCTTGACGGTGGTGAAAGTCCCTACGAATCGATCTATGGGGCGTACCTTGATCGTCAGCGCAGCATTCGTACCGGTCAGCACAAACTAATTGTCTATCCGACCGCAAAAGTCATCCGATTGTATGACATTCAGTCGGATCCTTTGGAAATGCGAGACCTTGCCAAACAATCCGAACATGCCGCGACAGTGCGAGAATTGTTTACGAAGCTCGTCGCCCTGCAAACTGAGTTGCATGACAGTTTGGATTTAGGAGATTTTGATCAGTACCAATAGTGCGATCACCAACGCAAACCAGCTCAAACGCGGTTCGATCTAGTTCCGGAAAACGTTGATGATTGATTTTACATACCAACCTATCGCTCAAGACCAAACGTCATGCCGTTAAACGCAAACGATCTTGACCCGAATAGCCACGAGTGGATGCTCGGTCAAATCAAACTTGAAGACGGAAACTTGTTCGTTCGACTTAATCGATCGGCCGAACAACTGGCAGGAACGCCGGAACTTGGAATCAAGCTTGGATTTGCAATCCCTTTTAATCGACCACCACAAGGGGGAGTTCCTAACGCCGACGAAAACCAAGCGATCGCTCCGCTTGAAGACGAAATTATCGAAACGGTTCTCGAACAAGCGACCGGAATTCACGTGTTGACGTTGACCGCACCGAACGTAAAGGAGCTGGTTTTTTATATTGCCGAAGTTGCCGATATCCAGTCGATGCACGAACGGCTGCGCGCCAGCTCAAAGACGCACGACGTCCAATGCATGGCCGTGCGCGATGCGAACTGGGAATCCTTCCGAGAATTTTTGCCACCCACAGATGGCTAAAGTCTGTCTAGTTCTCCGATTGGAGCACGTGACCAATCGCTTGGAATCACCCCATCAGTCGACGGTCATTTGCGCCGGTGATGACACCTTAATCCGCGGCTCACGACCAACCAGCGAATCCTCATTCCAAGCCGCGAAACGTACTTTGCCGGGTCCCTGAAAAGGTTTCCTTCCGCGAGTTTGCCGATTGAGATAGAATGAGGTTAGACACGATTGTCTTTCTGGGAAAAGCAACGACTGCGCCCGGAAGCAAATTTGGCCCGATGAGCGCTCCGGGCTTTATTTCCTGATCACCGGCTGCTGCCCTTGCGGGTGTGGTCGCGTCAAGAAATGATTTGCCGTCGTGCCCCCCCACAGCGATGCTGCCCACTCATTGGAGTGGCACCTGCTATGGCTTGACTGCCTTAGTGGGTGGTGAAACTTCACCAGCACTGCTCCCACCTCAAACGATTCTGAAGGAGATACGGCGACCGTGTTTTCTCCACCGGAACCTCTAAGCTTCACTATGCACACCGACCGCGTCCCCATTCGACGACGAACCTATCACTCGGCATTTTTGGCGGTAGGCATTTTTTCGCTGCTGCTATCCGTCGAGACATTGGCAACGGAAGCAAACGCTGCCGAAGACCGAAAAGAAGCTTTCTTCGAATCAAAAATTCGCCCACTTCTTGTCGAACATTGTGTCGATTGTCATGGGCCCGACGATCAGTCAGGCGAGTTGCGTCTTGACCGTAAGGTTCACTTTCAACGCGGCGGAGGCTCGGGGGCGTTGATCAACTCCGGCAATGCCGATGCCAGTCGACTGGTCAAAGCGATTGGTTACCAAGACAACAGTCTGCAAATGCCGCCAGACTATAAACTCGCCGAAGATGAAATCGAGTTGTTTCGGAAATGGGTCCGTGAAGGAGCCCATTGGCCGGACGAAGAGGCAAGCGATGCGGACGAAACCGAGACGATGTCGTTCGCCGACCAGATCATCGCCCAACGCGAATCGCATTGGGCGTTTCAACCGATCTCAATGCCTCAGCTACCGGAATTCGAGGGAGCGGAAGGATTAACACCGATCGATCGTTTTGTGCGAGACCGTCTCCGCAATGCTGACCTATCGCCAAACCCTAAGGCGGACCGCGAAACCTTAATTCGCCGTGCTTATTTTACATTGATCGGATTACCACCGACCTACGAAGAAATCCAAGCATTTGTAAATGATGACGCCGCCGATGCGTTCGAAAAGCTTGTTGATCGACTGTTGGATAATCCGCATTACGGTGAGCGGTGGGCTCGGCATTGGCTTGACATCGCTCGCTATGGTGACACGAAAGGCTACCTTGCCGGTAATCAGGAGACGCGTTATCCGTTCGCGTTTACGTTCCGTGACTACGTCATTGACGCCTTTAATAGCGACAAACCGTACGACCAATTCATCATTGAGCAAATCGCAGCGGATCGATTGAATCTCGAGGGCGATGATCGTCAATCACTCGCGGCGATGGGCTTTCTGACCGTTGGAAGGCGTTTTATGAACCGGCGTCATGACATCATCGATGACCAAATCGACGTGGTCACAAGAGGCTTCCTCGGACTCAGTGTGTCTTGCGCCCGATGTCATGACCACAAATACGATCCGATTCCAACGGCCGACTACTATTCGCTCTACGGTGTCTTCAATAGTTCCGAAGAGCCAGGAGAACTGCCTCTTCTCGGAGAGCCAAAGTCGACGCCCCAGTACGAGGAGTTTTTGAAAGCCCAAGCGGAAAAACAAAAGGAAGTCGATGTCTGGGTCGAGGAACGACGTGTCGCGACCGAGGATGAGCTACGCAGTCGTATCGCTGACTACTTGGTGTACTTTGCCGAAGAAGCTACCCAGGGAAAAAACGCAAAGCAAAAGTACCAAGGCAAACGTGGTCCACTACGACGCGCGGCTGTTCGTCGATGGCAAAAGTTTCTGACAACCCCCAACGAATCCTCGGGACCGGTTTGGGATCTGCTTCGCGCGATGGCCGCGATTCCTGCTGACCAATTTGCAGAGCAATTGCAATCACTTTCTCAAGTCGACGCAGATGCGAAACAATCGCCTGCGCTGAAGCGTTTGCTCGGTCAGCTAAGTTCCTCTCAACCCCAAACATTGGTCGAAGCGGCCCAATCGATCGGTGATCAGTTTGAAGCTGTCTACCAGCAGTGGAAAGACGCGAAGAAGGCCGACGAAAATCTTCAGCAACTTGAGGAACCGGGAGACGAAGCGCTTCGCCAAATCCTCTGGTCGGCGACCACGCCGACCACACTGAATCGCGATCAAATGATCAGTCATTTGGATCAAAGTGAACGCAACCGATACAACCAATTAAAAAACCAGGTTAACGGAGTCGAAGTCACTCATCCCGGCGCTCCGTCGCGTGGCATGGTGATGGTCGATAAAGCGAAGGCAATCGAACCGGTGATCTTTCGACGTGGAGTACCTGGAAATCGCGGTGACCGTGTGCCTCGGAGATTTCTTCAAGTACTAGAAGATGTCGATGGGGGGAAGCCATTCAACGACGGCAGCGGACGTCTGGAACTGGCGCACGCGATCGCCAATCCCGATAATCCCTTGACCGCTAGGGTCATCGTCAACCGACTCTGGCAACACCACTTTGGCGACGGTCTCGTTCGAACTTCGAGTGACTTTGGGACCCGAGGTGATCCGCCGACACACCCTCAACTCCTCGACTATTTAGCCGCGGACTTTATGAATGGCGGATGGTCGATAAAGCAGATGCAGCGACGCATCATGCTGACGGAAACGTGGCAACAATCGAGTGACCTACGTGAGCACGCGGCAACGGTCGATCCTGAGAATCGACTCCTTTGGCACATGCCGCGTAAGCGACTAGAATTCGAAGCGCTTCGAGATCGACTGTTAGTTGCCGCGGGCCGCTTAGATGATCGCATTGGCGGACGCTCGGTAATGATCCACGAAGACGCAACCCGACGTGGCCTCTATGCCTACATCGACCGCGAAGATCTCCCCGGATTACTCGCCAACTTTGACGTGCCAAGCCCGGACGCAAGTCGGGCCCAACGAACGAAGACCACGGTCCCACAACAATCGTTGTACTTGATGAATTCTCAGTTCGTGATCGGTCAAGCCAAGGCTCTGGCGAAACGCTCTGCCGAGTCAATTTTAGAGAATAGCGGCGATGAAACCACCGAACGAATTCGACGAATGTACCGTCACGCACTTGCTCGTGATCCGAACGACAACGAACTGAAACGTGCGGCGGACTTTGTCACATCAACTCCCACCGTCGCTGACGATCATCAAGAACCGGCGTCAACGCCCCTCAATACCTGGGAACAGCTTGCACAGGTTTTGTTGCTATCCAATGAATTCGCATTCGTCGATTAGAACATTTGATCGACCGACCGCGGGCGCCAGCTCTCGGTCCACTCACCGAACGATATTGACTATCACAAATTTGATCTGAACCATGCTGAATCAACTCGCACATCTCAATTCGCCGCCGGCGACTCGTCGCGAATTTCTAAAACGCAGTGGAATCGGCCTCGGATCACTCGGCCTCGCTGGCGTCATGTCGGATGACACGTCGAGCAATCTATATGCGTCGAGCGGCCTGAACCCGATGGCCCCGAAACAACCACAGTTTCCGGGCAAAGCGAAGGCGGTCATCCACCTTTTTCTCAACGGCGGACCGTCGCAAGTCGACACCTTTGACCCCAAACCCGCCCTGGAAAAGTTCCACGGCAAGTCGATCCCGCTTAACCTAAGGACAGAACGCGAAACAGGCGCGGCATACCGATCACCGTTTCAATTCAAACGTTACGGTGAGAGTGGCATCGAAGTCAGCGAGCTATTCTCGCATGTGGGCGAAAGCATTGATGACGTCTGTGTGATTCGTTCGATGCACGCGGACGTTCCTAACCATGAACCTTCGCTGATGTTAATGAATTGTGGCCATGCTCAATTCGTACGACCTTCGGTCGGATCCTGGGTCACCTATGGACTAGGCAGCGAGAACCAGAACCTGCCGGGCTTTATCGCGATGTGCCCCAATGGTTATCCGATCAAAGGCGCCGAAAATTGGCAAGCCGGTTTCTTACCAGGGGCATACCAAGGGACCTACATCAACAGTAAGCACAAAGACATTGAACGTTTGATTTCTAACATTCGCAATGCGGCTGGGCTCGATCGAAACCAACAACGGCGTCAGTTGGATTTGCTGCAGCAGATGAATGAACAGCATCAAGAACAGCGGCAGCATGACGCGGAACTTGAGTCGCGAGTCCAGAGCTTTGAACTTGCCTACCGAATGCAAATGGAAGCGACCGACGCATTCGACATCAGCAAAGAACCCAAACATGTGCGAGAAATGTATGGTGATTCTGTACAAGCCCGGCAAATTCTCATCGCTCGCAGACTCGTCGAAAGAGGAGTGCGTTATATCCAGCTTTGGCACGGCGCGGGGCAACCTTGGGATAGCCATGACAAGATCGAGGAAAATCACCGGCGTCTGGCCGGCGAATGCTCACAGGCGATCGGCGCGTTACTGAAAGATTTAAAGCAGCGTTCGATGCTCGACGAAACCCTTGTGATCTGGGGAGGCGAATTCGGTCGCACACCAACGGTTGAATTACCGAAACCCGGTGCGAATGCCGGGACGAACAGCGGTCGAGATCATAACCACTACGGATTTACAATGTGGTTGGCCGGAGGTGGAGTCAAAGGAGGCCATGTTCACGGTGCGACCGACGAATTCGGTTTTCAGGCCATCGAAAATCGCGTTCACGTGCACGATCTGCAAGCGACAGTTTTGCACTTGCTGGGATTCGATCACGAACGTTTAACGTATCGTTACGCCGGACGCGATTTTCGCCTGACCGATGTCCATGGAAACGTAGTCCATGACATCGTCGCATGATGCACGTCCTTTGCTTCGTTTGAAAACATAACAACAAGGCTTGATTCAACGGACGCTAGCATCCGTTTTTGCAGCGAAACTGTGGTTAACGCCGATCGGCTAATCCAAGTTTCAACAAGTTGATGGAACCTCAAGTCATCTCTTTAAAGGACCTAGGATCGCTACAACCGGATGTTTGCTCGATTAATCTTCACAATCCTCGATCAATAAAGTTTCGATTAGAAAAAAACGCAGGATCGACCTCCTAGGTTTTGGTCGAGAGATCTCGCGAAGTGAGATCACCGCTTCTGATCCATCCGTGCATATCGTTGGCCGTCAACGTCCCGGTCATGACTTCGAAACACATCGTTCTGATCGATTTCGAGAACGTCACTCCCACAAGTCTCGACGGACTGAAAGAAGTACCACTATTGGTTCTGGTTTTTGTCGGCGCCAAACAGACAAAAATACCGTTCGAGCTGGCGTTCGCATTGCAAGGGATGGGACACGCCGGCCGCTACGTTAAGATTTCCGGCAGTAGCAAAGACGCACTTGACTTTCACATCGCGTTCTACATCGGCGAACTTTCGGTTGCACATCCCAACGCGCGATTCTTCATCGTTTCAAAAGACGGTGGTTTCGATCCTCTGATCGAACACTTGGCAGAGCGTAAGATAGACGTCCGACGCGTTGTAGACCTAAAACACATCGGCAAGCCAACGCCGTTGGCCGAAGACATTGACGATGAGGCGTTGGTGCAAGCTTTAGTTGAACGGCTTCAATGTAGTGTCAAATCCAGACCGAGGACAATCGCGACGCTCTCAAACTGGGTTCGCTCGACCATCCGAACGTTAAGCGTCAGCGACACTGCTCGACTGCTCCGGCGATTGAAGACGGAAGGCTATATCCGGGTTAACGAGAACAACATTGTCTACCAGCTTCCTTCGGCGGACGATAATTCCGACGCGCCTTTTTAGTAGCTCCCCCATCCATAGCCCGAATGCATTCGCGGCGGACATGTTTCGCCTATCGCTGCCCACACCGCCGCCGGACGATGTCAAGCAATCGGCTTCGGAGTCGATTCACCGTGATTCTCTGTTTTGAACGGAGCAGTCTACGTTCTCTGGGAACAACGATTCAGTTTCGACGAGTAACATCGTCACTTAGCATGGCACGCTCCCGGTCAACATATTCGGGAAGAGTATCACGCAGAATCTCGGCAATTTCTCGTCGAAGATGACTCGACAGATGATCGTATTCGTCGGAACGGTTTCTTCCATTCAAGATCGCGGCTAATTTCGTCAAAACTTGGTGCCGGGCCACGTCTGGTATTCCAGCGAATGCATCCGAGTGAATGAGGTAGCTACACGGATACTTTAACAATCGAGTGCTCAGATCCAGTTCGCGAAGCGTTCGCCCCTGAGAATCTCGTTTGCCTCGCGATTGAAATTCTGTCGAAAAACTCGTGGGGCCCGACACCGGATCAGTCAATCGAAATTCCTCGCAGAACAGCAAGTAGTAAAGCAAGTCATCCGTGACCGCATCGATGCGTCGCTTCGCGCTATCACTGACAAACCCTTCCGGACGCTCGAGCAATTCGTTCATTTGAAACGATTGATGGAGTGCTAGACGAGTTTCGTAGTTTGCCGCCGCGATCGCATTGTGCATCTGAGTCTGATGCTCCAATACCATCAGCGCCACGATGTCACTGTGCGGTGTCAGATAAACATCGGTCCGGAAGTGATCCGACAGATCGAGCACACCAGCACCTGCGTCGCGATCAAATGTCGTTTCGTCTCCTTTGCAAATCGTGTTTCCCATGTGACGCATTTCACCATGGGATCCCGTGACGTACCAACCTCCCCAGCGTTCTTTGAAAGGGCTGGTGTGATCGGTCGTGAATGTCCCACTGCCAAGCTTTGGGCGACCTGCCGCATCAGGAAAAACACTTCGAACCAAGTAGCCGGGGATCCCCTGAGTTCGACTCGACGCGTGACAAGAGAGGCAGCCACCTTTATCGCGTACAAAACGTGGTCTTTTCTCCGCGTCTTGTTCAAGCGTGTAAAACGTCGCCCCCTGCTTCGCGTCTGTAGCGGCGATCTCGATCACGTCCCCCCGTTGGCAGTACCCTACGTAGACATCGTCGTTGAAGTACAGAGCCCGCGGTCGGCGTGGCGAGATTCTCGAAAGCTGCAAGCTGGTCTTTGAAAACACCAACGATTGTGAGGACAGCGGCACCTCGAGCTCTTTCAGCAGTGATTTCAGATAGCCGTACTGCGGATCGTAATCCAGCTTGACGTCACCGCTTTGCAAACGTGATTCAAGCTGTGCAACCCGATCATTGACCTTTGCATTCAGGTAGTCGATCGGTTCCCGTTCGTACGTCACGCGTTGTGCCATCGCGTGTGGCTGGCAGACAAACCAAACGTAGGTCGAAGCCAGGATCACGGCGTTAAACCATCGGCAATTCAGGTGAAACAACATCAAACACTGCCAAGAGATTTCGGTGAGCGTGCGGGCGAACGGTTGACCGCGAGCGTGCATCAACAACGGCGAAAACCAATCTCGCTATTGTGCACCCCAGTGTATAGGTTAGGCAGGACAGTGTCAAGAAAGCGTGCAGCCGGGGGACTCAGTGATCATTGTGTTTGAGGGGATTGCCAGCGACTTACCGAAAGCAAGATACTCGTCAAACGCCCCCGGGTCCGCTGGCTTCGCGACTCGCACGAAAGGTCGTCAAGGAATTTGAGCCCGCCACGCAGACACAGCCACGTGGTGCTTCGCTAGACTAACGATCTAAGCGTTTGAATGGATGCGATAGGCGTCATCCGGTGGCCAGTGCTTCGTTCCATCTCAAAATACGATTTCGGCTCATCAGCCAACGGGCGTTCGCCCCGGTTACTACACCGAGACCCTGGCTAACGCCACTCGGTTCATCCGAATTTCAAACGTTGACGGGGCGCTAGTGCCGCGTCTGCATTTGATGTTTGGAAACGTCCCGTCGGCTGATCTGAGCGTCAGCTATTGAAAAAAACACCCGTGTCGGTTGATCAACGCAAAACCGGCGGAATACGGTATACGCCAACCACCCCGCTTTTGTTGACGATCATTGAATTAGCGCGACGTTATCGCCCAAGTTCAAGTAGCATTGCCCGAGCATACGCGCGTCGGTTGACGCCCCGCCCGCGAAGTCCCGTTCTTGACGGAGCATTCGCACAAGCGATTTGATAAAAACGATAAGCAACTGATCTCCAATACTCTTTCGGAATTACCATGCAGTCTAGCACCACCACAACGGCTTTCGTCCTGTTACTTGCTTGGATGATGCACGCGCAACTGACGACGTCGGCGGCGGAGACACAGCCCAATATTATGGTGTTCCTGGTCGACGACATGGGGATGATGGACACCTCCGTTCCAATGCAAGTCGACGAGTCGGGAAATCCCAAACGTTATCCGTTAAATGATTTCTATCGGACGCCATCGATGGAGCGTTTGGCCAAAACGGGGATTCGGTTCAGTCAATTCTATGCGATGAGCGTCTGCTCACCGACTCGATCGAGCATCATGACGGGGCAAAATGCGGCGAGGCATAGGACGACAAACTGGATCAACCCACGAGTCGATAACGCCGGCGAAAATGGCCCGCCGAATTGGAATTGGAAGGGACTCAAAGAAGACGACGTCACGCTGCCGGGGTTACTGCGAAGTAAAGGCTACACAACGATTCACGTTGGCAAAGGACACTTTGCCCCCAGCGGTCACGTCGGCGAAGATCCGAGCCGTCTAGGGTTCGACATCAATGTGGCCGGTGCCGCGTTTGGTGCACCGGGCAGCTATTACGGTGAAAAAAACTATGGTGCCCTAACCAAACGCTCACATCACGCAGTTCCACACTTGGAACAGTATCACGGCACAGAAACGTTCTTAACCGAAGCGTTGACGATCGAAGCTAAAAAGCGCGTGAGTGAGACGGTCGGTAAGGGCGAGCCGTTCTATCTGTATTTCTCACACTACGCAGTTCACGCTCCCTTCGAAACGGACCCCCGATTCTTGGAGCACTATCAGAATTCGGGTAAATCCAAACAAGCCCAAGCATTTGCTACGTTGATCGAAGGCATGGACAAGTCTCTTGGTGACATGCTCGACCACTTCGAGGCATTGGGAATCGCCGAAAATACTCTCGTCGTCTTTCTGGGAGATAACGGTACTGACGCACCGCTCGGACATCAACACGAAGTAGCCTGCGCGGCACCGTTGCGTGGAAAAAAGGGAGCACATTACGAAGGTGGAATGCGGGTTCCGTTCATCGCGTCGTGGGCGAAAAACGATGACGCGAATGCGTTCCAAAAACAACTCCCCATCCCTTCGGGCAAAATTCAAACGCAAGTTGCTAACGTGACCGACCTATTCCCAACGTTGGCAAAGCTGACCGCTGTTTCGGTGCCGGAAGGGCATACCATCGATGGGTTTGATTTATCGACCCTGCTAACTGGCAAACAAGACTCGTCGCGTCCGGAGCAGTTTTTGATGCACTATCCACATGGTGTGCATCGCAGTAACTATTTCACGGTGTGGCGTGATGGTGATTGGAAAGCAATCTATCATGCACTACCGGAGAAATTCGCCAAAGAGAAGCGAGTTCAAAGTGAAAGTCACTACCAGCTTTTCAATCTGGCGGACGATCCGTTTGAGCAAAACGATCTGTCCGAATCACACCCCGAGGTGCTAGCGAAAATGATTACTGAGATGGCCGACCAGCTTGAAAATCACAACGCAGTCTATCCGGTAGATGACAACGGAAACATGTTGAAGCCAAGCTTGTAAATCGCTCGCCGATTTAGAAACCAAGTTTCAAAGATGTCACAAGTGCCTAACTTCATTGGAGCATGCTCGACCAAGTCATCAGCAGACGGGCGTTAAACAGATAAACGCGAGTCTTTGGATTTAAGTATCTGGATAACACATTCCCGCTTGGGGGAAGGGTCGGACGAACAAACGCCCGGAGAGGGTGCCCTCTCCGGGCCTGAGAGCCCGACTTTGCAATGACTTAAGCCGAATCACTCGTGTTCAACTGCCTAGCCCCGGTTATCGCAACCAAACCGTGGCTAACGCCATGCGGCTTATCACCAATCCAGATGTTGATAAAGGCCTCGTGGATCGTCCAGAGTAAACCGTTCGGGGCAGATGACCAATTGATGTCTGAGAGTTTGTAGACAATGTCGATTGTCAATTCCTAAGGTCGAGTCGGTCAAAGGCGTTCTCCGCAGGGACTCCTTGCATTGTACTGCCGCAAAGGGAACACTGTTTGTTACGGCCCACCCAAACACCGTCGGTAGCAAATGACAAACTTCGATCTTGGAAAAAACCCCGCAACTGACCCCGCCCTATTACTCCGGTATCGCGATCGGCAATACGCAGCCGATTTGATGGCAGTTGCGATCCTCAAATTGAATCTGTTTTCGTGGATCGATGCCCAACAAGTCGTCTCGACGAAGCAAATTGGTTCTGAATTTGGGTTGGCCGAACGTCCTTTGGATGTCTTGCTTACACTCTGCCGTGCCGGAGGCTGGGTCACAACCGAAGCTGATCAACACCGGTTGACGGAGCTTGCTGAAGAACATTTGGTCGATTCGTCACCCTACTATCTAGGCCCTTATTACGAACCGATTGTCGAATCCCCGATCGCCCAGGGGTGCTACCAAGTTCTATCCCGTGATCGTCCGGCGAACTGGCAGGCTAAAGATGATTCCAACGATTGGCATGAATCGATGCTAGATGAATCGTTCGCAAAAGGCTTCACGGCGTTGATGAATTGTCGTGGCGTCGCAATGGGCCAAACGCTTGCTTCGGCGGTACAGCCTTGGCTGTCAGATGTCACGACAGTTTTGGATATCGGCGCCGGATCTGGAATCTATACCTCGACGTTGCTCGCCAAGAACAATCAACTTTCGGCAACGATCTTCGAACAAACGCCCGTCGATAAGATCGCCCACGCAGAAATAGTTCGGCACGGGATGGGAGATCGAATCAAAATCGTTAGCGGGGACATGTTTAAAGACGCATGGCCGACCACGGATTGCATTTTGCTTTCGAACGTATTACACGACTGGGACTTTCCGGCGATACGAGCGTTGATCCAGAAGTCGGCAGAGACACTACGATCGGGCGGAAAAGTCATCGTGCACGAAGCGTTTCTAAACGATGCCAAAGATGGGCCTTTGCCGGTCGCCGAGTACTCGGTCTTGTTAGTCAACATCACTCAAGGCCGTTGTTACAGTCCGGCTGAGTACACTGCGATTTTCGAAGAGTTTGGTTTTCGGTGCGATCCCTACAAAGATACAATTGCCGACCGTGGTTTCTTCGTCGCGACAAAACTTTAGACGATCATTCATTGGATTGCTAAATGTCAACATTCCCGATTCCGGCATCCGGGCGTCTGACCAACATCGAAAAGAATTCGTTTTGGGATTGGTCTCTTGATGGAAAGTCATTGACAACAGTCTCCGGAAAACTTGGACGCGACGGGAGAAAGACGACAAAGAAACATCCCTCCGAGGAAAAGGCGGCAAGCGATCTGGAGAGCAAGCATTTCAAGAAGCTTCGCGAAGGTTTTCGGCACTTACACGCCGAAAATCCTGGCCCAATTGCACTGCAGACTTTTTTCGCCGCACACTATACGGGGTTCATGAGTTTTGATCTTCAGAGCGAACGAAATGAACTCGCCGCATGTAGATCTACGCAGGCAGATCCAGCGTCTTGCGAGATCGTCGTTCTGGATCCTGAGTCAGGTAGTGAGACTAAGCTAGTCTCTCTTGACGTATCCGACGTTTCCTGCCTGCGTTGGCATGACCACCGAATTGTCTTCCAAGCCGATGATCGTGTCTCAGTGTTGGATATCGAAAGCCAAAAGATCGACAACTTTGGAAAAGGAGGCGTTTTCCCGCATTTCGAATTCGACCTTCAAGCCGGGCGACTTTTGTCATCGCGGTCAGGAACGTCGGGGCCGATCATCGCAGTCGATGAGCTATTGACTGGTCAGACCTTGCTTGAAATTGATGCAAGCGAACAAGAACGCGTGACAGATCATCACATTCAGCACGTCGGCGCGCTCGCGCCATCTGGAAAGCTGGTAGCAATCTGCCGTCAGAAAGGCGAGATCGAGATCTACAACTTGGATGATGGAACGAACACAATCATTCGTGGCGACTTCCCCTGTGTCAGCAAACTTCAATTCCACCCTTCCGGCGAATGGATCGGATTGACTGAACACTACGGCGACTGGAGGTTTCGCGTGTGGTCGCTGAGTGATGGCCGCGAAGACAGCCGGTTTAGGGAACTACAGTTTCGCTTTTCAAACGGCATCCCACGTCCAACGTCCTCCTGCTTTGATTTTTCCTTTTCTCCCTCAGGGAAGCTACTCGCGCTTCGGGACAATGGCTGGATTCAAATTCGCGATTTCCATAATCAGAAAGAGCTCTATCGAATTGAGCAAAATCATGTGGTCAGAGATACCGGAACGTCTGGTTTTAGGATCCATTATGTAGCTGACGGACGTCTCGTCACTCGAACAGATCGAGGCGTTTTGACGGTGTACCCTCCGCACTCGATCTAGCCAAATACGAACCATCAAACCAGCAGTTTCAAACGATCGAGACCAGTCGATCGATTCATTGCTGATTCACTGCGGTTCTCGGTACCGTTGCACTTGCTCTCCCACCCGTTCGTCATCGGGCGGATGGACTAGCATTAAAAACGAGGCACGCTTGCCCGCTTCCTGGACATCACCCGATTCGTAAATCCACTTGATCGCATTAATTTTTGCTTCATACCATCGCTCGCTTCGTAAGGGTAACGAGGTAGCGACGCGTTCGGCGAGCTGGGCCGCTGTTTTTTTGGCGAATGGGTTTTCTGACTGAGACAACAGCCGCATCGCCTCTTCGACGGCCACGGAATTCACCCCCGTTGTCATAACGATCTTTGCGATCGAATTGATTGAAGCTTGATCTTCGGAAAGCCAAAATTCTACTTTCGCTCGTTGCCATGGGGTCGCGTTGGGCCATCGCTGCAACTGTTTGGCAATTGCTCGAACGAACGTCGAACCAGTTGATAGATCTCGCTCCAAACGCCATCGGGCCCGCTGAAGTCGCGACTCGGTTACATCCGTGAATTCTAGATGGCCTTGCCCAAGGGTACGAAGATTCCAGATCGCATCAACCAACGGATCCGTTGAGTCACTGTGATCCGTGGTTTCAACGTTTAGTTGTTCGGGATTGTCGAAGAGAAGTGCCGCAAGCGGTAGCACCGTCGATACTAGCTGCGGATTCTCCGCTGCGATTTCACAGGTCGCCTGACTGAGTGATTTCAATGCCGACTTTGATTGATCGTTTGGGAGCCCCTTTACCAATTCAAACCACATCGACTCCACCAGATTGCTTGACGTCGCATCTTTACGAAGCGTGAACCACTGGAGTGCAAATTCCGCTGCGTCACGATCGCGACCTGACTGCTTGTAGATGTTGCAAAGCCAGCTTGCGATTGCAGGAGTTTGATCGGCACCGGGCCACGTTTGTGAAATCTCTTGCAAGAGCGTTTCAAGTTCAGACACTCGAACCGCGTCATCAACGTTTGAGACAGGCTTGGAAAGCAAGAGTGCCGCCTGAGCAGCAAGATCGAAAGCCCCTGATCCTTCAGAGTTGTCCAGTGCGATTGCGCGTAACGTTTCGGCAGCATGACGAGAATCGCCGTCCTTAATTGCCGCCGCTGCACTCTTCGCAGCTAACTGAATAGCTTCTGCCCCGTTGGCCACTTCCGCGGCGTTCCGTAACAGCTGTGCCGCTTTATCAAAGTCACCTTTGCGTAGCCAATCCTCACCTTGGGCGGCAAGGATCGACGCTGACTTCGTCTGCTCGGTAGAGTCCGTGGGGCGTTCCGAATCAAGACCTTTCAGACGCCGGACGATGATCGTTTCTGCTCGACGTCGTGCGAAGGCTCCGCCCCGTTCTTCGATGTGACGCAACCAATGACCG
Source organism: Roseiconus lacunae (assembly GCF_008312935.1). Lineage (NCBI taxonomy): Bacteria > Pseudomonadati > Planctomycetota > Planctomycetia > Pirellulales > Pirellulaceae > Roseiconus > Roseiconus lacunae. The sequence continues at coordinate 381,245 of NZ_VSZO01000007.1, forward strand.
GCGGATTGCCCCGACGAATCTTCTTCGAGAAGCATGTCCAATTTCACAAAGTCCATTTCCGATGACGTGACATTGGATTGCCGAGAGTAAAACGATTCAATCAGCCGCTTTGCTTGACTGACCTCGTTGCCTGCCAATTTGATTTTCGCATCCAAGGCCAGCAACGCGGGGGACGCTTGATCGTCGGAAAGATCTTTGAGTTGCAAGAAATTGCGGCGAGCCCCTTCAATGTCGCCACTACGGAGCAACGCATCGACATGCAGTTTTCGAGCCGTGACCTTGATTGGTGCATCGTCAGGCAACCTTTCCAAGGCAGACACTGCGGCAGTGACGGCATTTGCCGCCGCACTCGCATAGTCTGGTGTGCCAGGCGGAAATAGTTCTGTCTGTAAGATGGCGAGCGCAACTTGTCGAATTGATAACTCTCGCCCCAGTCGCTCCCATTGGTCGGCGGAAATTCCCCGTGCCTCTTGTCTCGTGGCATCGTTTGCGATCGCCCAATTGTCATTCGCCAATTTCTCAAGTGTCACGCAGGCACGCTGTAATTGGCTAACCTGGCGAAGTAACGTAGCCGTATTCGTTTCAGACTGTGATGAGACAGAGGCGACGATCATCGCCACGCGGAGGATCCGATAGGACGCTGTAATTTTGTCCGCGGTTAGAAACTCTGCCGCTTTAAAATCAGGATTCGCCTTAAGAAATTCATCGATCGACGCAGTAGCATTCTCGAGACTTTGTTTTAAACGCTCCGCCAGTTCAGAGCTGCGCCCCTCATAGAGTGACGCGGCCTCTTTTTCTGAACGAACGATCGCAAGTTTTCCGATCCAGCGAGCATGCGAAACGGATGCCACGGGGGATTGCTTTCCAACCCGTTCACAAAACCAGATCGCGTCATCAAGCCTCCCTGCTTTTACCAGTGAGTTGACGACGTCCTCGTTCAGTCGATCAGTTTCACGTTCGATCGCAGGCAAATCTGCCTGCAGAAATAGCAGACCAATCAGGCTCCAAGTCCGTAGCGATGAAAGGGTAAATGATGGTTTCAAGTCCAAGTGATTTCTACAAATATTGAAACGCGTTGCAGATTTGATGATCAATCAACCTGTCAGCCGAAAACGTGTCAAGCGATCCGCTTGTTATATAACCACCACTCGAGTGCCAAGACGACCAACAAAAGCAGAAGCAGCCAACGCCAAAACTCATAACGCGTTTCCATGGTACCGGACGTTTCGATCTTCTCGTATCCGATTTCGAACTCGCTGCGCGGATTGATCTGGCTTTCCATCCGACTAAATAAATTGATTGCGAATAGGTCGACTAACTTTTCATCCGCCATGACGCGATAGTTGCCAGGCATTTCCGAGTCGACAAACTCGACGGTTCCCGATTGACCGGTGGGAATGGTTTCCGCCGTCCCACTGCCGCGTGCAATCTGAACTTCACCGATTTGACTTTCCACACGCAGCCGAACCGTATCACCTGGAAGAAACGAGGCTGCATTGGTCGCGTCGGCGGCACCGGCAAGGTGCCGAAGAACGTTGAGCAGAAATACCGGCCAGGAGCGTTCGGCAAACCAATTCGTATTGGTTTGCGGTATCCCATCGTCGGAATTGGTCACGATCGCGAAGCCGAGCACCAGATCTTGATAACCATCTCGAGGGGCGAGTGCCAGCACGGTCCCATTGTCGGCTCCGACCAATTCCCGAGTACCAACCGGGCCGGTTACGCTACGCCCTTCGAAAATCAGCAGCGAGAACAGTTCTAGGTATTGCATCATCGGGTGCGTTCGATCGATATCGACCAAGATCGTCTGCCCTGGTTCGCTCGCCCAAGACCAATCGGCATTTGGAAGGGCGGCGACGAAGAAGGTATTTGTCAGCGGCAACGTCTTGGGTTGGCAGCGATCGTAGATAATCAAATCATCCAAACCGGCGGTCGCTCGCGCGGTGTATTCCGGCGATTCCATATAGCTTGGCGGCTGAAAGTCAGCGACACAAATCTTTGCCGCACTTTCGGTGGTCAGGCCAAGTTCGAGCGGACGATTCCCCTGCGTGATCACCAAGACCGACACCGTACGAAGCGGACGAAGCCCTGCGTAAGCAAAGTTATCGATGCTAAAATCGTCGCTGAATCCTTGATCTCCGTCATCCGATTCAAGACGTGCTTCGAGCGTTGCCGCTTCGCCTTGGTCGGAAAGTGCGAACGTCAACGAGCCTTCTTCATCAGGCTCCAAAGTCACCGCCTCCGCGTCTCTCCACTGACCATCGACGTACAGCGAGACGTTAAACGTCTCCGCGTCCTTGCCAAAATTCACCACCGTCGCAAAGGCTTGAGCGTCACCAGGTCGCTCGACATTTCGGTCGGCACTAAATGCGGTGATTCCAACGTTGCGAGGGGAATCACTGCCGATCTTGAGATAGGTCGGGACGAGATTACCGACGTTGAAATCCGCCACGTCGCGGAACCCGCCATCGCTAAAAATCAGTAAATCGGCCGGCAGCGGGTCGGCGACTTGAATGTCATTGACGTCTCCGGCTTCGCTGCTTCGCCGCGGGTTGGCCAACCCATCTGCCGCTTCAAGTGCGCCGATGATGTCGGTGGGACGATTGGTGACCTGTGCACGATCGAGTGCCGCCCGCAATCGGCCACGATCACTCGTGAACGATTGCAAGACTTCGGCACGGTCGCTGAACGTAATCAACATCGCGGTGTCCTGATCTTCCATCTGGTCGATCTGATCACGAATCATCAGCTTTGCCATTGCGAATCGATTCTCTTGCTCAACGTCTTCGGTCATCATGCTCGCCGATGCGTCAAGCAGAAACACCTTTCTCCCCAGACCGGAGGTTTCGCCTTGCTGCCCGGGCCGCAGTAAGGCGAGTGCCGCGAGCAAAACCGCGAGCAGTTGCAGTAACAACAAAAGGTTGTTGCGGATCCGCTGAAACAGGCTGTTGACGTGCAGATCTTCCACCGTCCGCGACCACAAGTAAGTACTTGGGATCTCGATCGGTTCTCGACGCAACTTCAAGAAGTAAAGCAGGATGATCCCGATCGGGACTACGGCAAAGATCGCCCACTGCCATGGGGCCAACGTCGAGATCCAACTCATCGAACGACGCCTCGCTGTCGGAGATACTTTGTCATCACGTCATCGACAGGCTGATCGGTCAATACCGGTATGTACGCGATGCCTCGACGGGAACAAAACGTCTTGACCGATGTTAAAAACGACTGCAACGTTTGTTTATAGCGGTCGAGCACATAGGCATTGACGGTGATTTCAGTTTGATCGCCGTCTTCGATATCGATCAATCGACGGTCACCACGAATCGGTGGATCGACCTCTTCTGGCGACAGGACATGCATGATGTAGACATCCATACGCCGACCGATCAATAGCCGGAGTGCCTGTTCGAATCCGGATTTATCCATTAAGTCGGTCAAGAGAACGACCACACCGGTGCCCGTATTACGAATCGAAAAATCCTTGACACCTTCAAGCAGCGAAACATTGTCACCACTTTGAAGTGACTCAAGGTACTGCAACATCTGCCATAAACCTGTTCGTCCACGAAGCACCGGAGCACGACGCCCCTGTCCGCCCAACGCTTGAATGCTGACTCGGTCAGCTCGACAGAGGCCGATGTATCCGAGCGCCGCGGCCATCTGCTTGGCGACATGTAGCTTCGTCGGAGTTCCAAAGTTCATCGACTCGCTGCAATCGATCAATCCATAGACATGAAGGTCTTCCTCCTCTTGATAGAGCTTGAGGAATAATTGATCGAGACGAGCGTAAAGGTTCCAGTCGATCAGCCGGAGATCGTCACCGGGGACATAGTTCCGAAAGTCGGCGAACTCGACGCTTTGCCCCTTCCGCTTGCTTCGCCTTTCGCCCTTCATCCGTCCTCGGAAGACTTTACGCGAAACCAATTCCAAACGCTCGAGCTTGGCAAGTAGCTCGGGAGACAACAGTTGCAGTGATTCAGTCGGGGCGCTCATGCGGACAGTTTACTGAATATTGCACTGCACGGGGGCAAGGGCACTGACCACAGCCATTACCGTGTCCGCTTTTTCCGGAGCCTGATCACGCAAGGACTGTCGCGGTGAAGCCTTCGCCGGTCGCTTCCGAACCGGCTTCAAAGTGGGATCGCCGGGCGACGCCAATCGCAATGGCTGAGTTTTGCGATTGTGGGGCGACACTGGTTAACCTTCCGACCGTCTTGCCATTGGCAGACATTTCTGCCCCTGGTTCGGGGACGATTCCGCTAACCTGCCACTGCACTAACTGTTTTTGGACTTGCCCCAACGCGTCCAGTCGCGCGACCGTCTCTTGTCCAAGATAACATCCCTTGGTGAAGCAAATCGTTTGTTCGTTTCGGTTCGCTTCTTGTGGCAGGTTCTTTTCGCTTAAATCGATCCCAAACCATGGGAAGTTCGCCAGTGTACGGCTGTGATGAAATGAGGAATCATCACCGATCGATTCGCCCACTGTTTGTATGACCTGTTCGACCGCGCCCGGAGTTTCACTTAAGACGACAAAGCTACCCTCGCCCAACCAATCGACTTCGTATCGCACGGCATTGCACTGCCCCCAATCGGTTTCGCTTTGTAAAGGGGAACTGACATCAGGAGCAAACACAAACGCGGTCAAGTCCACCGATCGATCCACGGGGACCGAGTCTTCACGAATGGTGTAGCGATCGGCATGGCTGCCGACCGCATCGGCTTGCCCGGGGGCTCCGATCAGGCGAAAGCCATCGGCCGTCCTAAACGCGTCGACAAAAGCAACCAGTTTGCCCTTAACATCGGTGACAAATGTTTCACAGCCACACCCATTTTCTAACGATCGGACGTCGTTGGTCGTCAGATTGTTCAGGATTTTGACGGTGTCTGCACCGACAAAGTCAACGACAGTTAGGCTTGAAAGCCGATGGACGGAGGTCATCAAAGCGTTCGCCCAAAGGTACCGAGGCGGAGAAAGATAAATGAATTCAAGCGTGCCACGTCGCCATGCTTCGCGGGTTCACGTTGAGGTAAATGATTGCCGCTCGTGATCGCGTCACGGCATGTTTGGAAGCGAAGGCCGATGCCCTTTCGCTTTGATAAGTTGATATGGTGAGCCACTAGCCGCTTGGCGTTATTCCGGTGAAGTCCGCTGAACCATGGCTCCCGCCACGCGGATCATCCCAAAAACCGGGGCTAACGCCAGCCGGCTAATACTGTCGCCCGGCCCTAGGACACGTCCTTGAGCATGGCCTCCTGTTCGCGAGCGATGTCGCTTCCATCAGGGGTTTCGTCACTGTTCACGTCGAACCATTCTTCTTTGAACTGCAAGTAGCCGCCTTTTCCGGCAGCCGCGTTCTTGAGTGCTTGGTTGGCACCGAGTGCGATCACCGCATCGCCCATTGCGACTTCTGGATAACAACGTGGCTTGTTCTCTGGGTCGGGGTTGCGAATGCAGAATGCCCAGTGCTCGATTTCCTCGCGGTAGCCACGGCTGACCGGACCGGTCGCGGCTGCCTGGGCAACCGGAGCGGCAAAGTCACCGCTGGCGCTGGTGTCCAGAGCGTAGGATCCGGCGGCGTCCTTCTTTACACCAACCTTGCTGCTGGTGTCGCTATTGCGGTACAGCAAGACGTCCTGTTCTTTATCCAAGACCAAGGTACCCTTGCTCCCCATCACGACTTCGCCCCAACCGCCGAAACCGTTCCCGTTGATCGTGCTGTAAGTTACGACGACCTTCTTGTTCGGGTCTTGTTCGTAACCGGGGACGGCACCATTGGGATAGCCTTCAACGCGATCGTGGTAACCGACGTCAAACGTTTCGGGATACTCTGGTCCGGGGAACTCGAACGTGCAGTAAATATGGTCGCCGACTTCACGGTCACGCGGCATGATGTGGCGTCCGCCGACGGCATGAACCGACAATGGATGAACTTTCTTTCCGTCTTCACGCAGTGACGACAGGAAAATACTGACTGCGTCAAGTTGGTGACTGCCGAGTTCAGCCATCAAACCTGCACCGGTTCGTTGGAATAAACGCCAGCGGTGAAGTTCTTCGGCTGCCGAGAACATCTCTTCTTTGCCGCCGGGAAATTTGACGCTGAAGTCGTTGTAGCCAAACTTCGATAGCTGATCGTTCAGCATTTTGTCGGCATCCCAAGCTTCCCACTGAGCGACTTCGGCTTGAAGACGTTCGATGTCCGCCGCAGAGGTCGCGTTTTCGAGTGCCCGGCGCCGATGGTCCAAGTCCTTGGCGATGCGATCAAAGAGCTTGCCGTTTTCGTCCTTTTCGCCACCGGGAATTGGCATCGACCAACTATCCCGGCCCGGCAAGTTTCCACGGTGCCACTGTGCGCGGATGTGGTGCAATTGTCCGAGCAGTCCCCAACGGATCAAGTTCACGGCGTTTTCGTACTTGACGTTGTAGTGCCGTTGGTGACCGGTGGCCAAGTGAATGGGGTTGCCCTTTTTGTCCTTCAGTTCAGCCGCCATCCGGCTCATCACTTTGCACTGGGCGACATTGTGGGCCATCAGCTTTTCAGTCAACACATGCAAGCCACGCTCCATCGCGAGTGCGGCCACGGGGGCATGCAACCAAAGCGGCAACGCGATAATGACAGCTTCGATGTCTGGATCATCCAAACATTCCATGATGCCACCGGTCGTGAGACCATCGTAAACCTTGACATGCTTCCGCGCCTCCGATTCGTCTTTGTATCCTGCAACGCGGATCAAACCGGGACGGCGGACCAACGCCGATGCGCTACTACAGTCACCGTGAAAAGCACGGTGTTGACTAAAGGGTCGAATGTCACAGATCGCACGGACGTCGACGTAGTTTGGATTACAACCGCCGATCAAGACGTTGCCCTCGTCACCGGTTCCGATGACGGCAACGCGGACAGGATCCTTGACTTCGCCGTAACCGAAATAAGCGGCTCCTAGTCCCGCACCACTGACCACACCGGCACCAACGATGCCGCGCAAAAAATCGCGTCGGTTAACATCGTAGTAGCTTGAAACGGCGTTGTAGTAATTCTCTTCTCCGACGGTACGCTCGTCCGCAGAAAGCTTGTCGACCATCTTGATATCCTCGAAACGGGTGTTTTGTATTGTTGATTGAGTGGGAACGCGACAAGGACGGCTGATCTAGCTGCGTCCTTTGAGTTTATCCGGTTTTGTACTTTCAGCTTACTTCTTTTCGACCGGATCTTTCGCCAGCGACTTTCGAACGATCAGGTGCAAGAAGTAATCCAAGCCGGCGAATCGTCCGGCCCCGGTCGCGGCTAATACCAAGCAGGCCATGCACTCGACCAACTGATACATCGTGCTGCTGGGCCCCGTCGCGGGTGGCAATTGGCTCAGGAATACTGAACCGAGAAAACCTGCGGCGGCTAACGCGGCAACGGGTGTAAACAACCCCAAAAGCAAACACCATCCGATCGCCAAATCAAAGTAGGGCACCACTCGATTGAGCAGTGACGTGTCGACGCGTTCCAATCGGGGCCGGGTGATTTGAATCGGTGGCGACTGTTGTCGTTGATTCGGGGCGGCGAGAGAATTAACGGTGCCTTCGTAAGCACTCCACAATTGGTCGATTTCCGCCAGGACTGGTTTAATCTTGGCGTCGTTCTCCCGCCGGACTGTTTGGACTTGGTCGGCAAGACTTTCGACCCCCTGACGGGCAGGGTCTTGACGCAGCTTTTCGACCTGAGCGAGGCCAAGTTTATACTCACGGATCTCGTCGGCGTTGCTCTCCAGGATCAATTCCAGGTTCTTGAGCAACGTTTTCAACGCATCGTCGGTGGCCTTCTTTTCTTTGTCGGTGAACTGATAGTAGTCGGCCGCGCGGTCGGCATACTCACCCAACCACCATTCGTGATTCTCGGGGTTCAAACGGAACTCGCCGTGACGGTCCCACACCATTTGGTGGAAGTGTTCTTCATAAGGGCCTTTGGCATTGGCGAAAAACGGTGCCGCGTCCCAATCGCCTTGGCGGACTTTATCGCGGCCTTCGGTGAAAAAATGAAATCCAATCGTCAACCGAAGCAGGACAAGCATGGCAATCGCGAGGATTCCCAGTATCCGAGGCGAGATTCCCCAGCCGACCACCAGTCGCAACGGGGATAAGAGAAGATGTTTCACGATCGCGGAGCGCTCCGATGCTAGGCAAGTGGGCAAGGTAGCTTACGGTCCCCAACGGTTCTCTCACCTGGGGGGCCGAGAGGGTTAGTGAAGACTCAATTTTCGTGCATCCAGAAGGAACCAGACTCGTCCCAACGTTGACGGGTTGGGGCAAATCTGAGATTGCCAAGTCACGCCATACTGAGTTCACTTTCCCCGACCGGAACGTTCACTCGACTCGTTTCGAGCAACGCCAGCCTCTCGTTCGTAAGCCTGGATTCAGGCGGGAAGCCAGCATTATGGCCAAGATTCATGCTCACGCCAAGGAGAAAGCAGACGACTTAATCGGGCTTACAGGAGGATTCGATTTCCCGTCACTCCGATTGGCTAAAGATTGAGGAGCAATCAATCCGAACGTTCACCAAAGAACCAGGGCAGAGTGCCTTTGCAAACTGTGTCAGTCACGTTAAGCTTCTGCTCCCGTCGCCAAACGCAGGCGACCAACGCGAGTTCGACCAGATTCGAATGAAGGTCGGATTTCACCGTGAGCAATCGCGGGCGTTGAGCTTCTGGTTGGTGTTTTCCTCTGTTTCGCGGTTTCTCGGACTCCTTCTCCGGGAACGGCCTTCAGAAAACGAACCAACTAACATCTGATAACGAATCCAAATTAGACAACAAATCTAACGCTGTACGTCGGTGGCGACCCTTGCGACTGTGAGTCGTGAACCTGGTCAGGACTTAAGTGGAGCAGCCATAAGCGATGTAGCTTTGTGTGAGGGTCGCCTCCAACGTACAGCACGGATTCAATCTCGATTGCACTCTTCTACCGCCACGTGATCGCGCAGTCGTACTTATCAGCCGCTACGCAATAGCGTGCGGTTACCACGACAGCGGCCCAACCGCGATCGCTCAGCCGATGATGTGGCTCGCTGACAACGGGGCTCAGCGACTCCGTCGTGATTGCATCCACAACGCGTATTCGTTTACGGTGATGATGCCGTCTTTGTTGGCGTCGGCATCCACCGGACTCATCAACATCTTTTCGTACTCGCTTTTGACGAGTTGTTTGTCGTTATTCTTGTCGTAACGACCGATGATCCGCTCGGCGTAACCGATCATCTTGTCATCTGCTTTCCCAGCCGGTGCGGCAGCTGCGGATGTATTTGATGACGAATCTGAACTACCACTCGTTGACGCCATCGTCGTGGCGGACGCATTTTCTTCGACCGCTTGATACGCCTCCGGGATCGTGATGAACCCATCACGGTTGAGATCCGATCGAAAGAAATCGGCAACCGTATCGTCGTCCCACTTCTCGGCGAACTCAGCCATTTCGATTTGGCCATCTCGATTCTTATCTTTCTCGGCAAAGTAGCCTGGAAGATCCTTGGGCAAGTCTTCATCGGACATCACACGGTACGATTTCCGCCCGCCATACACGTCAACTAACTCTGAATCGCCCGAATCGCGGTCGCGATCACGACGACGGTCACGGTCATCACGCCGAGAATCTTCGGTCGTTTCTCGACGTCGAGCGTACCGAACGGCCAATTCATTTTCAGTCAAACGGCCGTCCTTATTGCGATCGAAATCGAGAGGATTGCCGGAGAAACGACTGGTAATCTCGTTCTTGTCCAACACACCGTTGCGGTTTCGGTCGTAGCGGCGAATCGTGTTCCGAGCTTCTTCGCGGTCCTTGTCGGTCACCGCAACGGACATCATCTCAGCCGCGGCGCCGAAACCGAGTAGTGTCGGAAGAGCTTCTTCTTCGACTTCGGCTCCGAAGCCAGGGACAAGCAAATCAGGCGTCAAACCATCATCGTCAGACCCCGAAGAGCCTCGTGAAGAGTCGCGCCCGCCGCCTTCACGCATTTTTTGGAATGCGTCGGTGACTCGCTTGATCGAAATCGGTTGCCCCGGCTTGATGCTTGGGTCGGCGGATTGCAATCGTTGAATCAGAAACTGTGCCGGCCCCTGCTGTTCATCCGGATCGATGGTGCCGTTACCGTTGCGATCCAGCCGGCTCAAAAAGCTGCTCGGATCAAAACCGCCACGATCGCCACCTCGTCCGCCTCGGTCTCCCCCCCGACCGCCTCGGTCGCCGCCGGGAGCGCCGCCGCGGTCGCCACCGGGTGAACCTCCACGAAACCCACCGCCGGGAGGGCCTCCACCCGGGAATCCACCACCGGGAGGGCCTCCGCGAAAGCCTCCGGGAGGTCCGCCGCGAAAACCGCCACGTCCGCCGTCGTCATCTCCGCCTCGCTGCGCAACCGCAGGCGTGGTACAAACGACCAGGAGTGCGACCAAAAATCCGCCGAAGAGTTGTTTTTGTGCGTTCATAGAAGATGAAACCAACGCCAAATGAAAAGGTTTCGATCGTCATCACACGGGGGGCGGAGATAACGACCGCTCAAGCAAATTTTAACAAAGCGTACTTCTTTTTACCGCGCCGTAAGATCATCACCGACTCACTCGCCAAGTCTGACTCGGTCAATTTGAGGTTCATGTCGGTTGTACGCCGGTTATTGAGGTAAACGCCCCCCTCTTTAATGCCTCGGCGGGCATCGCTACTGCTGGTTGCTAACCCGGCCAATTGCAGTGCTTCGACGATCCACAATCCTTCGCCGGACAGCATGTCGCGATTGAGTTGCTTATTGGGAACGTCGGCGAAAATCTGTCCGAGTTGGTGATCATCCAATGCTTCGATTTCACCGCCGAAGAGCACCTTGCTGGCAGCCTGGGCGGACCGAATGCCGTCTTCACCATGAACGAAATTCACGAGCCATTCGGCGAGTCGCTTTTGAGCCGTGCGAGCGGCCGGATCAGATTTCGTCGCTTCGGCCAGGCGGTTGTACTCGTCTTGGTCAATTTCAGTCAGGTAGGCAATGCATCGCATCACATCGCTATCGTCCACATTGACCCAGTATTGGAAAAACTCGTAGGGGCTGGTCTTTTCTGGATCCAACCAAACCGTTCCCTTCTCGGTTTTGCCCATTTTGCGACCGTCGGACGTCGTCAACAGGGGCGCGGTCAGACCAAAAACCTGTTTTGACAACATTCGCCGCGCCAAATCGATTCCGGCGGTCACATTGCCCCATTGATCGCTGCCACCTGCCTGAATCCGACAGTCATGATTCTTGCATAGGTACACGAAGTCATAGGCCTGTAGCAGCATGTAGCTAAATTCGGTGTAGCTCAACCCTGCCTCGCTGCCCAATCGCGCACGCACCGATTCCTTTCCCATCATCGCACCGACGGGAAAGTTTTTGCCGATATCACGCAAAAATTCGAGGTAGCTGTACTCCTTCATCCAATCGAAGTTATTGAGCAACAACGCTGCCTGATCGCCTTCGAAGGACAAATACTTTCGCATCTGGTTTTCGATGCCGGCTACGTTAGCGTCCAGCTGATCCGCCGTTAGCAAGTTGCGTTCTTCGCTTTTACCGCTGGGATCACCAATCATGCCAGTCGCCCCACCAACGAGCGCGATCGGTCGGTGCCCGGCATTCTGAAAACGGCGCAGCATCATTAACTGCATCAGGGAACCGACATGCAGTGATGTCGCGGTGGGATCGAACCCAATGTAAACCGTCTGTGGCCCCGATTGGAGCAGTTTATCGAGACCGGCCTCGTCGGTTGATTGATGGATCAACCCGCGCCACTTCAACTCGGAAATTAGGTCTTGTTCACTCATCGTGGTTCGTTGTCTTACTGTTCTGCTTTCGGCTGTTCACCAAGGCTTCGGCAATTGCCAAATCGCCCCGGTGTGTGATTTTAATATTTTCGGCGGAGCACTCGACCAGTGCGACCTCTGTCCCCGTCCGGGAGACCAATTCGGCATCGTCGGTCGCGGGTCTGCCCCGATGTCGCTGATAAGCTTGACGCAAAATGGAAGGCCGAAACACCTGGGGTGTCTGGGCCAACCACAGCGTGCTGCGATCGATGGTGCGACACGATTGCCCCTCGTCAAGTGTTTGCTTGACGGTCGCAGTCACGGGGCTAGCCAGGATTGCAGCGCCGGTTTGCGACGCCCGTTCGAACACACGATCGAGTTCACCGGGCTTGACGAGCGGCCGCGCGGCGTCGTGTACGGCGACCAATTCGATCGCCGGATCATCGATTACCAGATTAAGACCCGCACCGACACTTTCGGTTCGCTGGGCACCTCCCGAAACCAGTTCAATTCCTAACGACGCAACGGCCGCCGCCCCGACAGACACAAAGTAGTCCCGGTCGCGATCGGATATCGGCATCACGATCCGCTTGACCGCTCGGTGACTGCGCAGGACCGTCGCGGTTTGTTCCCAGATCGGCTTTCCGTCGAGCAACGTGAACAACTTATTTTGGTCCGATCCAAATCGTTGTCCGCTACCCGCCGCGGGCATGATCACCGCGACCGAAGAAATGAATTGATTCATCTGCTTTCGTCAGTCGCCGTACGACAGTAGGCGAGCAAGAGAGGCAACTTGTGAATCCCCGTCGCCGAAACGCGTTGCAAAGTCACGTCGGCGAGCGAGTACACCGACTGGTTATCGCCGTGCGGCTTCGTGCTTCAATGGAACCCACGCGGCGTTTTCACCGCTGCTGGCGACACACTGCTGGATAAAATACATCCCTTCGACGCCATCATAGCAGTTCGTGTAAACAGTGTCCTTCTTCTCGACCGACTTGCCGGCGGCGCGTTCGGCCATCGCGTCAAATGCCGAAGCGTACACGTTGGCAAACGCTTCGAAGAATGCTTCTGGGTGCCCCGACGGCAGGCGGCAAGCGGCGGCCCCCATTGAATTCATGAAGGGTGCATTTGGATCGCGAGTCAAGATTTGATGCGCCTTGCCGTTTTGTCGATAGATCATCTCGTTGGGATTCTCTTGCCGCCAACGCAGCGACCCTTTGGTTCCATCGATTTCAATTTCCAAATCGTTTTCACGGCCGTGGCTGATCTGGGATGCGGTGACCGTTCCCAAGGCGCCGTTCTCATAACGGATCACGGCGGTCCCGTAGTCATCCAGCTTTCGACCTTCGACGAATGTTTTCAAGCTGCAGCTCACTTGATCGGGCAAGAGTCCCGTCATGTAGCGACCGAGGTTGTAAGCGTGCGTCGCGATGTCACCAAAGGCACCCGCCGCACCGCTTTTACTCGGGTCGGTACGCCAAGCCGCCTGTTTTTGGTCTTCTTCTTCCAACGACGTCCGCAACCAACCTTGAATGTACTGGGCGCGGACGGCATTGATTTCGCCTAATTCACCGCTAGCGATCATCTCGCGTGCTTGGCGAACGAGCGGATAGCCGGTGTAGTTGTGCGAGAGCGCGAACACCGCGTCGTTGGCTTGAACGGTTTCGAGCAGCTGTTCTGCCTGGGCAAGATCGAACGTCATCGGCTTGTCACAAACCACGTTAAAGCCGGCTTTGATTGCCGCATCGGCGACTTCAAAGTGAACGTGGTTTGGCGTCGCGATGCTGACGAAATCGATTCGCTCGCCCTCGGGAAGTTTCAATTCCGCTTCCAGCATTTCTTGATAGCTGGTGTAGGCACGGTCTTCAGCGATCCCGTAGTCCGGTGCGGAAGCCTTTGCGCGTTCGGGGTTGCTACTGAGTGCTCCGGCGACCAAGGTCGCACGATTGTCCAAGCAAGCGGCAATGGAATGGACGCGGCCGATGAACGAGCCTTGTCCTCCGCCAACCAGTGCCATTCGGAGCTTTCGGTTTAGGGGTTCATTCAGAGCCATGGCGGTTTTGTTGACCTCGGTGGTGCGAAGGGGGACAATAAACGCTTCGAGGGGAAAAATTCTCAGCGGGTTGCAATCGTAAAGTTCCTCCGCCTGCGCTACAATTCCCCGTCAACCGCTTGTCCGGCTCGTCAGCAACCTTCAAACCGCTCGCCTGGAGCTTCGTTCATGACGTTCAATCCCAACGAATCGCCACTTCAAACGCCTCCTCAAGATCACCCCGCTGCCCCGACAGACGGAATCGGAAAGGGCAGAAAATGGATTGCCTTTTTCGCCACCACAACGTTGTTGTCAAGTTTCGCGGCCGCATACTTTGCCGGACAGAGCCAAGCACTGCACGACCATCACGCATCGCAGCCACCTGTCAACTCGGCAGATTCGTCCAAGTGGAATCTTCCGGCACTTAACGCGACCGCAGCGGTCACGAGCGAAAAGTTTTCGATGGCGACCGGCTTGATCAGCAGTGACGCCGAAGGCCTCTTCGTGCTCGATCACAATTCCGGGCTTCTACAATGTTCGGTTGTTTATCCGCGACTGGGGAAATTCCTTGGGTTGTTCACCGTGAATGTCCAAGACGTTCTCGGCAGTGGAAAAGGCACCGGCTACATGATGGCGACCGGATTGGTCGATGCGCCTAGCAGCAACAACAATCCCGTGGCGTCGTCGGTCATCTATGTCCTGAACACATCCACCGGGATGTATGCGTGCTACTACATTCCATTCAATCGCACGTTCCTCAATTCAGGAAAACCACAACAGGGTTCGCTCGTGCTGCTCTCGACCGGTTCAGCCGATCCGGTGATCGACCGCGACTCGCAGCGCTAACGCCTCAAAGTCACCGTAGCGGAACGCGCCGAGCGTTTCGGTTGCCTCTCGGTCAACCCCGACTCATCACCCAATCGCACCACACCGCAAGTCTTGCCAGCTTTCGCTACGTAGGGGCCTGAAAGTCAATCGTCGCTTGCCGATTCGGTCAGATGCAGTAGCATTGAGCCTGCGGATCGGCGTTCATTGGGTTGGCCGACCGGCGGCTTCAATCTCTCGTTCGTGCAGGAATCTCGTTGGCTCACGGATTGAACCCCGCGCAATCAGACGCGGTCAACACGCTCTCTGGACCACTCTTGGTGCTCGCCGGCGCGGGGACCGGTAAGACCCGTGTGGTCACGTTCCGGATCGCCAATTTGATCCGCAACGGAACCTCTCCCGATCGTATCCTTGCGGTAACGTTCACCAACAAGGCCGCCGGCGAAATGAAGGAGCGGATCGGTGAGCTGCTGGGGTATTCCAAACGCAGAAAAAAGAAGGGTGAGAAACGGCCTGAGCCAACGATCAGTACCTTCCACGCCCACTGCGTCCGAGTTTTAAGGCGGCACGCCAAAGCACTCGGTTATCCCGCCAAGTTTTCCATCTATGACCGCAGCGATCAAGAGTCACTTGCGCGCTCCATTTTGCGAGAATTGCGTTTGCCCGGCACGGCACTCAAACCCGGTGACTTACTGAACATCATCAGCAATTGGAAAAATGCGTCGATCATGCCCGAGCGGGCGCCGTTGGAGGCCTCCAATGACAAAGAACACCTCGCCGCGGCGGGCTACCGTCGCTACCAAGAGGGTTTGAAAAGTCGTGGCGCGATGGACTTTGATGACCTGCTCCTGCAAACCGAGATTCTGTTCGACGAACATCCGGCGATCCGTGACGAAGAGGCCGGTCGATTTGATCACGTCTTGGTCGATGAATACCAAGATACGAACGGCAGTCAGTATCGGATCACCAAACATTTGGCCGGCAAACATCGAAACCTTTGTGTCGTCGGTGATGATGATCAATCCATCTATGCGTGGCGGGGCGCCGATGTCACGCACATCCTGAATTTCAAGAACGATTGGCCTGACGCCAAGGTTGTTTGTTTGGAAGCGAACTACCGAAGTTGCGGGTCGATCCTTGAAATGGCGAATCGCTTGATCCAGTTCAACAAGTATCGGCACGACAAAGTCCTGCGTCCTTCCCGTCCGGACGGCATCCGGCCACGAATCGCTCAGCACAAAGACGAGATTAAGGAATCCCAGTCCGTCGTGGGCGAAATCAAGCACCTCATTGAAAATGAGCACGTTCAGCCACGTGACATCGCGATCTTGTTTCGCACTAACGAACAACCACGGTTGTTCGAAACCGAACTCCGGAAGGCAGACGTTCCATACGTCATGTTGGGAAGCCAATCGTTCTTCGATCGTCGTGAAGTACGCGACATGGTGGCGTACTTGAAATGGATCGATCAGCCTGACGACGAAGTCTCGTTGTTGCGAGTCATCAACACGCCGGCGCGTGGGTTGAGCCCAAAGGCGGTCAAGACGTTGATGGAGCACGCCGTCGCTGCGGGAGTTCCGATTTGGCAAATCATGCAAAAGCCCGACGTCGTTGCCGAACTTTCACCGGCCGCCCAGCGGGGTGTCGCGCAGCTTCAGTCGATTCACCACGATGTGAACACACGCGCGAAAAGCGAATCGCTCTCGGCGGCGATGGAAACACTGCTGACACAAACGTCCTATAGTGACGAAATCAACCGTTTATACGACGAACCCGAAGACCGACAAAACCGCATGGCATCGCTTGGCGAAGTCACCAACGCGTTGTCCGCTTTCGAAGACAACCGTGAAAACGCCGACTTGACCGGCTTCTTGGCCGACATCGCGCTTTCTGGTCGCGAGATGGGAAATGAAAAAGACAAGCTGGCGATGCAAAACGCCGTTTGGTTGTTGACGCTGCACGCCGCGAAAGGCCTGGAGTTCCCTGTCGTTTATATGGTTGGCTTGGAAGAAGGCTTATTGCCCCATTCGCGAAGCGTCAAATCGGGACGCGACGAGGATATCGCCGAAGAACGACGCCTCTGCTACGTTGGGATCACTCGCGCCCAAGAAAAACTAACGATGTCGCTCGCATTGACTCGGCGAAAATGGGGCAAGCCACGCCCGACAATCCCCAGCCAATTTCTGTACGAAGTCACCGGCCAAGCCGAAAACGCAAAGAAATACCAGCGTCAACAACGGCCGGTTGCCCGTTAGCAATCGACGGTCCTACAGAATGTAGCCGATTGGCTGTCGGCGATGGTTGCTTCATTGGACACCTCTCTGCGATGTAACACTCCGCGGCTGTAAGATCGATGGCGCCGCGATCCGGTCTCTACTCCATCCCAATCAGCCGCCTTGCGATAGCGTGCGGTTCCAACGATCAACCACCAAACACCGCCACCCTCACCACACCCACAGCCCTCTAAAACAAGACCAGGTTCTGGAGATACGAAACACCCTGTTGAATCTCTTCAAAACTTGAATCCTCACGCCCGACGACGAGTGGTCCGGTGAAGCCTGCGTCGTCAAGCGTCGCCAGAACTTGGGGGTAGTCCACGGTGCCTTCCCCGATTGGCACACGAATGCCACGTCCCGCCGCCAAATCAAGAACTCCGTCGGTCGCACAGACAACTTGGATTCGACCTCGCAATACTCGAAGCGCCTCCACCGCATCATGTCGATTGACGACCAGCTGTCCTGGGTTATAAGCAACCGCGACGAATCCCTCATCGTCTTTGTCGAGGATTGATGCCAACGTCTCGCCAGACTCCGCGCCCGTTTCTGCCGCTAAGAACGCTCCGACTTTTGCGCCGTAGCGGCCAAGGTCTTGGAGAACCGATTCCAACGTCTCAAAACGAGGATCAGCTTGATCATCAGGGACGTAACCGATGTGGTTGACAACCGATCCAGCCCCTAACTTGTAGGCCAACTGCATCGCCGACTTGGTCGCCTCGACTCTCCGCTGAAGCTCGTGAAGATTGTCGTACCCACGGCGTGTTTGAAAACGTAAACTAGCGACCCGTAAGTTGCGTTCATCGAGAAGCTTCTTTAAATGCCGCAGTCCCGTTTCGGTCAGATTTTCCGGATGTACCTCGCCGCGGCCGTTTAGCTCCACGGCACGAACGCCCATCCGAGCGGCCACGTCGAGAGATTTTTTTAGTGGTAGTTTTAGGCAGTCCAGGCGGATCGCGAGTTTAAGTTCGGCCATGAATATTCGATGCCGGGTTAAGCGGTAAAACAGGGCGTGGGGCTCTCAATCAGACCCACGGCGAAGTGTGGCGACAAAGGTGCGTGCGACGCTTCGCTTTCTCGATGAAATTAGCGTCGGCAATGCAACCTAGCAAGCGAGCTGGCAATTCGCGACAGATCGACTTCGTCGACGAGCCTTCGTGTTTCGTCACGATCACTTTTCCCTTTCGGCTCCGCTCGGCTGCGGAAGGCCAATCGGCTAATCTTGAATTCGGATCTTGACGCAGCAGCGGTCGCCCGCCGAGTATCTGGCGACTAGGATCGACCGGTCCCCGAATTGGTACGATCGCGTATCATAGACGCTCTCCAGTTTCGGCTTTCTCCATTCACGTCTTCTCTCACCTCCGGTGTGATCTTCGATGACCGATCCGGCGACACGCGTCGAGCAACTTCGTGATGAAATACGACGGCATGATCATGCGTATTATGTGGAAGCCAAGCCAACGATCTCTGACTTGCAGTACGATCAACTGCTCCGAGAACTCCGTGATCTTGAAGACCTGCATCCGCAGCTTCTTACCGAAGACTCTCCGACGCGCCGAATCGGTGACGCCCCGGTCGAACATCTTCGTCAAGTCGAACATGCGGTCCCGATGCTGTCGATCGACAACACATACTCGCTCGATGAACTCCGAGCCTACTTTGAACGAACCGAGAAGCTGCTCGAGGGTGAACCGATCAAGTGGGTGATGGAATATAAGATCGATGGCGTCGCGGCATCGGTGCGTTACCAAGATGGGGTTTTAACGCTCGGACTAACCCGGGGTAACGGAACGGTCGGCGATGATATCACGCATAACGTCCGAACCATCCGTGATCTGCCACTGAAGACAACCGCCGAGAGCGCCCCCCAAATCTTGGAGGTTCGGGGCGAGGTTTACATGACCAACGAGGACCTTTCGGAACTCAACAAACGGCAAGTTGCCGCGGGTGGCGAACCGTACAAGAACACTCGAAACGTGACCGCTGGGACGATCCGTTTGCTTGATCCGGCGATCGCGGCCGAGCGACAGCTAAGATTCTTTTGTCATGGGGTCGGACAAGTCGAAGGCCTCAAGGCGACGACTCACATGGAGTTCTTGCGTGAAGTCGCATCATATGGGATCCCGATGACACCCAACGTTCGCCCTTTCAATTCGTGGCAGGACGCGATCGAAGCTGTCGCGAAACTCGAAGAAGCGATGCCCGACCTCCCCTTCGAAATCGATGGGATTGTTTTCAAAGTCGATGACTTTCGGCAGCGTGAACGCCTTGGAATGCGTAGCAAGAGTCCTCGTTGGCTGATCGCGTACAAATTCGAGCGATATGAAGCGACAACAACTCTGGAAAACATCACGGTCCAAGTCGGAAAGACCGGCACGATCACTCCGGTCGCCCACCTCAAACCCGTCGATATCGCCGACACAACCGTCTCGCGCGCGTCGCTTCACAACGCTGACGAGATCGAACGATTGGACGTTCGCATCGGTGATGTCGTCGTCGTCGAAAAGGCTGGAAAAATAATCCCCAAAGTTGTCCGCGTCGAGAAACACGAACGAACCAAGGAACTGACACCATTTCGTTTCCCCGAACGTTGCCCACAGTGTGAAACGAAGCTCGTCCGAGACGAGGGCGGGGTATATATACGTTGCCCTAATCCACGATGCCCGGCGCAGATCAAACAACGACTCGTTTACTTCGGCAGTCGTCCGGGAATGGATATCGATGGACTCGGGGAAGAAGTCGTCGATCTCCTACTTAGTCACCGTTTAGTGGCGACCTTTGCCGATCTGTACCGATTGACTTCAGATCAGCTCGCCGAGCTTGATTGGCAAAAGCAGCGGAAGGGCAAAGATGGGAAATTGATCGAGGTCAACTTTGGGAAACGCAATGCGGACAACTTGATCAGAGGAATCGAGGAAAGCAGGCAGCGAGGGCTGGCTCGGGTCCTTTCGTCCGTTTCGATTCGCCATATCGGGCCACGCGTTGCGACGTTGATCACCGCCAAGTATCCGACGTTGGACAAACTCAACGAAGCGTCAACCGAGGACTTGGCTGGCATCCATGAAATCGGTGATCGGATCGCCGCAAGTTTGCATGAGTTCCTACACAGCGACTATGGATCGCAGACGATGCGAGAACTTGGCGAAGCCGGTGTCAAATTGGAAGACGAGGTCCCCGAAATTGACGAGTCGGCGCTATTACTAGAAGGAAAAACGGTCGTCGTCACCGGAACGCTGGCTCATTTTAAGCGGGACGAGATTAAAAAACTTATCGCGTCGCTGGGTGGCCGAGCGAGCGGCAGCGTAAGCAAAAACACGGACTTTTTGGTCGCCGGCGAAAAGGCCGGTAGCAAGCTTGACAAAGCCAATCAGCTCGGCGTCGAAGTGTTGAGCGAAGAAGAATTCCGCGCGATGGTCGAACCACCGAGTGCGAATCAGTGACCTAGGTTTAGGATGACTCGTGGCCATCAATTTAGGAGATATCTTCGTGGAAACTTTCATCCAAGAGAACCAGATATTCGTGGGCATAGCTTTGGTCGCCGGCTTGGGGCTGGTCGGGGCCATTTTCATGCTCGGAGGTCTCGAAGGCGGCCGCAGTAGCGGCGACTGGGGCAGCGACTTCGACAGCGATTTCGGCGATTTTGACTGACTCCACTGCGACTCGCGTCTGGGAACCGACGGCAATCACCAGGAACTTTGCACGTCGCTCGTACTCGGCAACAGTGGCCGACGCGACCGGCTGATCAATTGAATTGTTAGTTTCGCGCGTTGCAAATTGTGGAACCATCAAACGCCACAACGTTTGTTAAAGACGACAAGCCACCATAGCCGAAGTAACGAATCTTCTGGACGAACACGGATAGGCAATACTCCATGGCAATGCCCCACCGAGCAGACTTTCGGAGAGGGCTTGTTGTAAAAACGGTTGGAGTGTAAAACCATCGCCCATAAGAAAACACCGCAAAACGCGGTCTCGGCGGCATAGCTCAGCTGGTTAGAGCAGCGGAATCATAATCCGCGTGTCGGGGGTTCGAGTCCCTCTGCCGCTACTACGCAAAAACCCGTGTGAAAGCCATTTCACGCGGGTTTTTTCATGCATTTTCGATTGGCCGTTGCGGTGTTGGCGAAGCACTGTGGATCGCCAAAGGTCGCCGTTGGGCGCTGAAGTTACTGCATATCTACTGCATTGAAATGACGGTCGGAAAGCCTGGCAATCGCGTCCGATTCGGCTGCAGGAAACAGGTGGCCGTAAGTGTCCATTGTCAGCGTGATCGAACTATGCCGCATGATCGTTTTAATCGTCTTTGGATTCTCGCCTGCTTGTGCGAGCCAAGCGCCACAAGTGTGTCGAAGTGCGTGGAAGTCGAATTGCTCGCCTTCAGGGTTGGCTACAGCCAAAAAGTCGGAGCGTTCACGTTGTTCTCTTTTTTTCCAGTCACTTGATCAAGCCACATATCCCGGGCTGCGGCGAGATCTTTCCGGATCATTTTTGCAACGGTCGTTTCATGCGGCATTGTAAAGAGCGGATCGCCGGCCGGACGAGTCATTGCGAACGCTGAAAGCCGCTTCGCAAGTGACCTAGAGACATACTGACGAGCGGGGTTCTTGTTCTTTGTTGATCGACTGGGAAGCAAAACGAATGGTGGCTGCTGTTCTAGATGTAGCTTCCCATGAAACGTCGTCGAAGGCCAAGCCGACAACCGCGAACCACAATGGCTGGGGATCTGCAAAAGACGATCCCCGAAGCATTCAGACGAGGCGGGTGCGCGTGCCAAGACGTTCTCGGTTTATTGTCAAATTACAGCATCGAACGAGCCGCGAAGAAAATCGACACGCTCGCCAAACTTCTTTTCAAAGCGACCCAACTCCCCGGCCGCCCCGATCACATCGCCAAACTAACGATGCAAGATTGCCACCAGCTTCTCGCAAAAATCATCGCCAACGCCCAAGAAGGAAAGTCTGCCTAACAGCGCTCTCCTTCCGTCATGGAACACGCAGACGAGCGTTGGGACGTTGGTGTAGCTGGGATGATAATCTGCTGCCGGTGCGAAAACGAAACGAGTCGCTTTGCTTGGCCACGGCATACCTATGTCATGCGGTTGGAGCCAAGATCCAAGTCAGCCCAGAGATAGCGATGATGAACAGGCAAACGAACCCGATCATGAATATCGTTTCGCCGACGCCACCCGCTTTGCCGGTGCCTTCCGGTATCGCGACCGACGCCGATTCGGTCTCAGACGGTGCCTTGTAGGGATTCATGTAGGCTCACTTACTCGGGGGACGTAGTCGATGGCTAGATGGTGAAATGCCCGCGATAACCAAGTCGCGCCGGTTGATCATCCACTTCAAAACGCCCGACTTCGCCGCTCGGTTGCATCGGATGGTTATTTTGCCTACGTCGTTGGGTCGCCGTAACGGCGTGCATAGGACGAACGTTGCGACGCCGACATGCAGGGCCAAAGTTGCGCGACCTGCCAGCCCTCCATTCGGCGGAGCTGGTCTTGCTCTCGCTGACGTTTGAGAATCATTTTGAAGTCTGAGGGCCGGAAGTCAATGCAGTGCTGCTTCAGTCTCCAAATCATCGTTTTTAATTGGTTGGGTGTGAAAGCACCACGTTCGCGATAGTATTTGATAAACGATTCAATCTCGAACTCCTCGTCTGCTATTGAGAGAGCGACCAGCGCATTTACAACGCGACGTTGCTTTGCGTCTTGAATCAGCTTGCTTCGGTCTCGGTCAACCTTTTCGCGTGAGGCACGTTCGCTGAGGCGCGAACCGGATTCATCAATCGCCGAAATTCTGAATCTCTTAATGCATTCCGAACCGACGAGAAGATCGTTCGATGTGTGTTCGTTCTCAATCTCGAACTGGTATCGAATGTCGGGGTGGCCGCATAACTGGCAGTGTTCGATCGGTTGTTCCAGGTCGTACGCGTTGCCTGTGTAGAACCATTCCGCAATCATCACTTTAGCATCGTGCTGTTCGATGCTAAGCGGCGCGAGTGACTCTACGATGCGTTCAATCCACGACACGGAAGGTAGTATCCTTTGTCAAAATAACGTCACGCGTCACCCGGTACGCGAGAAAGATTCCCAACTTCAAAACCGCCCGACTCGCGTACTCGGGTGCACGCGATTGTTCGTCAGCCGCTATTCGTCATCCTTGGCCGGCTTCCGCTCCATTTCCATGCGTTTACGAAGCCGGAAAATCATCTCGTGCATTTCAGGGTGCCCGCTATAGTCCGCCAACATCATCAGTGGGCGTTCAATAAAACGCATCGCGTGGACACTTCTGACCCCGCCCTTCATGATCATCATTTCAACTCCTTCGATTAGTTCAACAATGATTTCGAAGGGTAGCTCTCTTTCAGATTTTCTATTTCGCGTATTCAAACGCGAAAGTTCTAGGATCTCTTCGAGCATGTCCCGTTCGGATCGATTTGAGGCTTCGCCATCTGGGTTCACTGAGTTAAGAATATGATTGACCTTCTCTTCCAGACGTGGCCACCACATATCAAAAACGCTATCGAAGACGTTATCGTCAAGTTTGGCATCGCCACCGGCCGCATTGATCGTTTTGACGAGCTTCTTAAAGTCCGAACGCTGGAATCGCGTGTGTTGAAAGATCGTTAGCGGTCCCTTCAGGTCCGTAGTGTCGAGACCAAAGAGTACGCCACATACCCGAGACTTCTCAAGGCTCTTCGATAGTGCTCCCGCCTCGAAAAGTATCCATGGGCTATCAGTGTTCGCATGTGTGAGGCAAACGATCCCAATGTCTGAAGACTCAAGTTCATTGACAATGTCAGAACCCCAACGAGCTCCCTTCTCAATGTCTTCGGGTGTGAAATATGGCTTTACGAACTGTAGTGCGCCAGGCAGCCATTCCCTGACGGCCTCTGCCAATTGCCGACTGAGTTCACCGGACCAGCTAATGAATACTTTTGTTGCCATTGAGGTAAATTCTTGCGTTAGTCTGACGAACGACCGCCGTCACCGAGGACGGACGATTGATTTTCGATTTGTGAAACCGCGCAAGCCGTCCTTCGGTGCACGGCATGGTTCCACCATCTTCAATACCAAAATACGTCACCATCAAGTATCGCATCAATCGAACCACCATCCGATGTAAGACAACGAACAAGGTCGCATCGTGCCTGTCCATCATACCATGTTAGAACAGACACACGTTCAGCATTGGAGTATTCAAGCGGAAAGACCGGCATGTCATTGGGTTCGGTCACGTCATCCCGATAGGTCGTATCAGGCACATGTACGTCAACGTTTGTTCGCAACTCACTGAAATGCGTGTTCAGCTGACTGTGGACCAAGTTGACGACAGGGTAGTCGTCGTATCTATCGGCAAGAAATAGCGGACCGCCACCATCAGCGAACGCCTGCAGCACCAACGCAAACGGTTCGGTAACCGATTCGTAGGGCCAGTCGTTCAGTGACACTTCATGGTAAGTGCGTAACACACCAATTCCGACTCCGTTTCGGTCAACGCGACTGAACAGGCCACAAGATGGGCAAATGCCGCGGTCCGTAGACGCACTGAACCGCTCACCGCAGCGAGGACACGGACGGTCGTACGATCCAGTCATGACTTATTGGTGGAACGCTGGCGATCACCGGGCCGCGGCGAACGATCATCCACTTAAAAAAACGCGACTCCGCGGCTCCGTTTCCACCGCGTGGTTCGTCGTAGTTTACCGCTTTCTCAATTTTCCTGGCTCCGCATTCCGTATCCAGCGTTGGATCTTCGCAGATGTTGCTGGAATTGAAGATATTGCGTTCCGAAAGACGATTGCGTTTTTCGTTGAGTCGACAGCGAAGGTGAGTTTGAGTTCTCCGATCGAAGCTCGGATTTCGCTTAGAAATGGGACAACGGAGGCTGCATCGACGTCACGAAGGATCAAAATGCCGGCAGCATTTGGGTCTCCTAGGCCTAGACTGTCTTCGATAAGTTCGAGGCGAGCTTCGATTGAATCAAGTCGCTCTAATATTCCTCTGAGCTGTTTAGTGATCTGATCCATTCCGTCGCGTTCGGACGGCTGCGCTCGCAAGCAACCGGAATTAAGGAAGATCAGTATCGTCAAAAACATGAATCGGGTCATAGGTCTGTCTCAATTGTTGCAAAAGATTTAATAAGACGAACGTCAGGCTTGACCGGGGCCGAGCGAAAGATCAACCATTCGCAAAAGACGCTTTCGAGGCCTCCGCGTCCAACCCATTGTTCTGCCCCTTTCGCTCCTGGATCGTATCCATCGCGATAGACAACATGAGCATGATCAACGGTACCAGATAGAGATAACTGATGACATCAGGATGCAATCCATTGAGTCGCATGTACATAAATGCCGCAGGAGCCATGAGGCAGCAAAACGCCACGACGCCGCCGATCGACACGCGGCGTATACGCATCACCAAAAGTGAAACGCCAAAAACGCCCGCAATCGCAAATAGAACGTTTGGAAGTATCGCCGAGAGTGATGTGTCGTAGATCGTAAGCTGTTCGGCATTGGAATAGTCGTATCGCATGTACGCGAAGGGAAAGCCGGCCTGTGCCGGTTGCAGATTCACATTTGCTTGGCCAAGGACGGCAGCAATCTCTTTCTCCATCGCCCGTGCGTCATAGTAGTGTGGGGCATTGGCCCAAATGGCCCAGCCGATCCAAGCTAGGGACAGAATGAACGTCAACAGAACACGTTTTTTGGATTGTGTCATGATTGATTTCCGTAGGGTGCTGGAAACGACAAGGAATGACTTCAGACCTTCGGCTATTTCGGCTCACAAACCGTTGAGTCCGGGCGCTGAATTGGACTTTCCGTAGCAGAACGACAATAGTTAAGCACAACTGACCCGGCGATAACTCTCATCCTACCGTAATATCCCCCAACTGACACAGGCATCCGGCAAATATCGCCGAACGGGCGAGCGTTGGGTCCTTCCCAGGGGGTCCACCCACTGTCGATATCAACGAGAACAGTCACTTTGGGCAGCGTGGTTACGCACGCGTTGCAACGTAGACGGGGAGCAAGACGGATCCAAATGCACCTCCAAGCGAATAACCAACCGGTAAATTCAGCGCTCCCAATGCGCTCCCGAAAACGATGACTATCGAAAAATCTCACGTTTCACACGGATTTTCATTGAATCATATTCCGCGTGTCGGGGGTTCGAGTCCTCTGCCGCTACTACGTAAAAACCCGTGTGAAAGCCACTTTATGCGGGTTTCTTCGTGGTCTAACCATGCCGGTTTACAAGCGCAGCCATGCTCATCGGTGATTCGGTACGAAAATGGATTCACCCTCTGACCTTTAGCGCCGGCCGGCGTCTGCGATCCTATCGCCTCGAACGTCTTGCCAGTTCGACGAGCCTTTGGTTTCGCGATAGCCGTTGTTAATACGGATTTGGGTGACTGAAAAGCTGAGCCCTGACATTGCGTGAGATTCGAAGCGGTCACGTGAGTAAATCGGTCTGGTTGCCGTCCACGCGAACCGATCGCCCCGCCCATTCGCTACTCTTCCGTGACGACCTGCGATAGATCACCAGCCCAGCACTTTGTTCCGGTTCTATCGCGGGATTTGCCGATTGGCGTTCGCCACGCTTTCCTGGCATCACTGACGTTATAGCCGGTCCTCTAAAACCTTGCCCCCGTGCGATCAAATGGAACAATGCTCTACTGTCTGACTGATTCCAAGGCGACTTCGAGGAGTTGCCTCCGGTTAGGGTGTAATAGCAGAGCAACCGCGCCGCAGTTGGCTGCGACCGTGATCCAAAACACCACTTGGAAACTTCGCTTGGACGTTTTGTGCCGGTAAAGCTGCTGAGCAAGTATTCCGCCGGGCCAACCTCCGAGAAGATCGCATAGGTGAAGGCTGTTTTCTGCCGTTCGCCAACGTTTCGCAACCGCCGCTGACTTATCCCACGCATACACGAAAAATGTGATCACGCTGGAAATCAAGTAATGCGCGAATACATAGTTCGGCAATCGGCCGAGACACGTAACTGCCGCCAACGAACACATGAACCAGCACGCCAGACACATCGGCAACGGATTAACTTTGGCAAATTGCATCGGCGCCGCTGATTCGTCCAAGAATGCCACTGAGCGAGCCTGCAATCGATTTTGATCATCCGTCACGACTTCGAAGCTGACACGCTCGTTTCCTTGAGGACGTCGCCCCCGATTAGCAAAGGCTTTGATATGGACAAAGACCTGCCGATCACTGCGTTCTGTCGCGATAAATCCGAACCCACGATCGTCCTTCCAACTGACTAGCTGACCTTTCCAACGCATCGATTGATCATCAATCTCCGGGGATCAACGATCCCATCATCGCCTTCGATTGTTTTTCCGTCGTCCCCATAAAATTCCCAAACGCTCGGCGCGTTCCTTCTCGGCCTCGCGAGAGAAATGAATAGCTCACCCCGCGGCGGGGGACTGAAGAAACACGCGAAACTTTCTCTTTGGAAATGAAATTTCAATTGGTCTTCGGTTACCAACCCGAATCGGAGAACACACCTTTCACCATTGCTACACCGAATGGTGACGTCAGACTTCTTGGTTTATGATTGGGGCGATCGCTTCTCGACCCGCCGAATTACGCTTGATTGCCCTCATGGAATCCCATTTCAATTCTGAATTTCCATCCGTCGAATATCTTCGCGCGAAAGCGAAATCGCGGATGCCTGCGTTTGCGTACGACTATTTGGCGGCGGGCTGTTTCAGCGAGGTCAATCTGGCGAGGAACAATTCTGATATTCGCCAGATTCAACTGAAACCGTGGTACCTCCGTGACTTTGCCGGCGCCGACCAAACGACTGAATTATTTGGCGAAACTTACGATGCCCCGTTCGGTGTCGCGCCTGTCGGATTACAGGGGCTGATGTGGCCAAAAGCCTGCGAGTACTTGGCCCAAGCCGCGGTCGACCACAATCTCCCTTTCACGCTTTCGACGGTCAGTACCGCCAGCATCGAGACGATTGCTAAGATTACTGACGGACGGTTCTGGTTTCAGCTTTATCACCCCGCAGAAGAAGAGTTGCGTGACAAGTTACTCGAACGCGCCTGGGATGCCGGTTGCCGAACTTTGGTCATCCTGGCCGACACTCCGACGTTCGCCTATCGTCCGAAAGAAATTCGCAACGGCCTATCGATTCCCCCACGAATGACCCCACGCAATATTCTGCAAATGTTTCTCAGCCCGACTTGGGCGTGGGGCCAGCTGATGGCGGGTAAGCCCGAGTTTCAAACGATGAAGCCTTATATCCCCAAAGGCTTGAACATGAAGCACCTGGGACTGTTCATGAACAAAACGTTTTCGGGACGCTTGACCGAATCAAAAATTGCCCCGATTCGTGAAAAATGGAAAGGCAACTTAGTCGTCAAAGGAATCGTCAATCCCGAAGACGCGGAGATCGCCGTCAAACATGGACTCGATGGTATGATCGTTTCCAATCATGGCGGCCGGCAACTGGACCGAGGTCAATCGACTGTTGTTCCAATGCATCGATTAGTGCCAGAGTTTGGTGACAAACTGAAAGTGATGATCGACGGCGGAATGTATTCCGGCGCTGACATCGCAGCCTGTTTGGCTTGTGGAGCCGACTTCGCCTTCATGGGGCGGACACCGATGCTCGGTGTTTGTGCGCTCGGAAAGCACGGCGGGCATCACACTTTTGAGATGTTGAAGAAACAGTTGCAACAGGTGATGGAGCAAGTGGGCTGTGAAAAAGCATCCGGTCTGAGAGCGCATTTAATTCCAGAAAGCGTTCCCGCGTAGTGCAAGCCGCGACGACCCTGGCTTGTAGCTAAGACGACCGGGCCTGATGCCAGTCGGGTGATGAGTCAAATCAAGGCAATCACGTTAGTTGGAGCACTTGTGTGCTCACCGAACCGAAGCCGGCTCGGCGGGCAGCATTTCGCCCTTTTGTGGGTAGCCACCGTCGACATTGATTTGAGTCGTCAGACGCCTTCGCCAATAATCGTCGTCACGCTCGGGATAGTCACTTCGGAAATGGACCCCGCGTGATTCGGTGCGAACCAAGGCTGAGTTGACCATCATCGCGGCACAAGTCAATAAATTTTGCAACTCCCACCCTGCGATGCCATCGAACTGGTGATTCATCACATAGGCAGAGTATGACCGAATCGCATCGGCTGCTTTTTGAAGTCCGTCGCCGTCACGCTGTACACCAACCAAACGTCCCATCAAGCTTTTCAGAGAGACGCGGACATCGTCGATATCGAAGGATTCGAGCGATGAAGAGACGGATTGCCGAATTGGGATTGCCCGCATCTCTTGGCCACCTTCGCTAGCCGATCGCGAAGCAGCCTCGCCGGCAGCGGCACCATAAACAAGGCCTTCCAACAAACTATTGCTCGCCAAACGATTGCCGCCATGAAGTCCCGTGCTGGTTGCTTCCCCGGCAGCCCACAGTCCGGGCAGGCTGGTGCGGCCTTGTCGATCAACCGTGACACCGCCGACCATATAGTGCGCACCGGGACGAACGGGGATTCGATCGCTTGCGATATCAAGTCCGAATTTTGAACACGCCCGTGCGATTCCAGGGAACCGACCTAACACATGGTCTCGGTTGAGGTGCGAGAGGTCCAAATAAACACAAGGATGCTCGGTCTTTTGCATCTGGGCGACAATCGATTGGCTGACGATATCCCGAGGCGCCAACTCCGCCCGCTCGTCATACTCTGGCATGAAGCGGCGGCCTTTCGCGTCGACCAAACGCGCACCTTCACCACGAACTGCTTCGCTGATCAGTGATCGTGATGAGCCTGCGATGTAAAGCACGGTGGGATGGAACTGCATGAATTCCATGTCGGCGAGCTGTGCACCGGCTCGATATGCCATCGCTTGGCCATCGCCAGTGGCAACGGGCGGGTTGGTCGACTCACGGAACACCTGTCCGGCACCGCCGGTGCAAAGGATGGTTTCTTTGGCCCAAACCATCATCGGCTCATGGCCGTTCTGCGTGATGATTGCGCCTCGGCAACGACCGTCGTGGGTCAAGAGGTCCAACGTGAATGCATTTTCGATAATGCGAACGCGATCGAGCGAACGAGTCCGCTGGATCACCGCCCGCATAATCTCCGCCCCCGTCGCGTCGCCTTGAGCGTGAACGATTCGCTCGTGAGAGTGGCCCCCTTCGCGTCCGAGCTCCAACTCTCCGTGCTCGGAGTCAAATTGGGTGCCCCACTTGACCAATTCTTCGATTCGCCGCGGTCCCTCGCGAACGACCATGTTGACCACGTCGACGTCGCACATGTTCGCGCCGGCGACCAAAGTATCACGGATATGATTTTCGAAACGATCTTCGGGGTCGAGCACGCTGGCGATTCCGCCTTGTGCGTACGTGCTGTTCGATTCACGCAAGACGTCTTTGGTAACGACGAGCACACGTTGGTGTGGTTGGACCGCGTTCGCCGCACGAAGCCCGGCCAACCCGCCTCCAATGATCAAGACGTCGGTGAATCGATGAACGGCGTGCCGTGTGTCAAACGAAACCAAGTAACGCGGCGTCATCATCTGCTATTCATCTCTTCAATTCATTCGACGTTGGCGTCCACGCGGCTTTGGGAACCGTTAAACGCTGGAGACCAGACAGCGTTGCAGACCACACAGCAGGCCCCATGTCATTGGACGGGCCTTATTGCAATCGTTCGGACTTTCAACAAAAACGCTTGTCGCAATTTATTCTTCCACAAACTGCCAGTTTACGCGAGGCGGGATGTTGCGTCACCCGTCCCACAGCCCTCTAAAACCATCTGGGGTATCGCCTAAATTCGATGATCTCGTTTGTTCTGAATACGACGCCCATTTTTTGACTCGCCTATTTCCCCTTCCCTACCTGCTCATCGCCACACGGCGCGGACATTGACTTTGGCCCCCTCTCGGGGCGAATGCTTTGCTCCCGCAAAAATCTGACGCGCGATTGATCATTCGATCGGACATTGGTCGTTTGTTACGGCCGAGTCATGACGCGCACGACACGGCCAATCCAAAATGAAATCCGAACGGAAACTAGCGTGAATTTGCCTCGTTGCCTGTCCCCGAAGCCGTGTCCAAAGGCGATTCCCAGATCGCAATTTCCAATCGACCGTCGCTGTGTGCCCAAGCACGCGACATCGCCGGTGTATTCGTGCCAAGAAATATTTTTCCAGTGCGATCAACCGCAATCAGTCCACCATCCCCGGGACGTAACACTTCCTCGAGGCAGTTGCGACAAGCAGCCTCGACGGATTCGCCGGCTAACTCCATTCGCATCCCGACGCGTGCGGCGATCGAGTGGCGAATAAATTCTTCTCCGATCCCCGTTCCGCTGACCGCCGCCGTCTTATTATTCGCGTAAGTTCCGGCCCCCAAAATCGGTGAGTCGCCTACTCGGCCGTAGCGTTTTGCCGTCCGACCGCCAGTTGACGTCGCGGCGGCCAAGTTTCCGTGGCTGTCCAACGCCACACAGCCAACCGTTTCTCCGGTGTCAGCTTCACCCGAATCATTCAGATTTTGATCCGAAGGCACCTCGTAGGCCGGCGAAGTCGGTGGTTCCAAGTCCATCGATGACATTGTTTTAATGAGTTGTTTCCATCGACGCTCGGTATAAAAGTAAGGCTGATCGACGGTCGCGCAGCCTCGGTCGGCCGCAAACGTGTCGGCATCATCCCCCGCCATCAGCACGTGATATCGATCTTCCATCACCAAACGCGCCGCATTGATTGGGTTTTTGATTTGCTTGACGCCTGCGACCCCTCCACCTTCCAGTGTTGCCCCGTCCATAATCGACGCATCCAGCTCGTGATAGCCCGCCGAGTTAAACACTGCACCGCGACCGGCATTGAAGAGTGGGTTGTCTTCGAGCGCGTTGACGGTTGCGTTGACTGCGTCCAACGATGTGCCGCCGCTTTTCAGAATCGCAATCCCGCGATCGAGTGCTGCTCGCAACCCGTCACGATATCGAGCAACGACTTCGGCGGGTAAATCCTTCGGTAGCGACCCCGCTCCACCATGCAATGCGATCGCCCAGGTCGCGTGTTGAGAGGGATCGGATTGTGCATTCTGGGCATTGATCGAAGCGGGCATGATGACGAAGAGCCAAATGTGAATAAGCAGACTGACGCAGCGGCGATGCAAGTTCATCTCAAATCGACTAAGCAGCGGGGTCGGACCAATCCGGAAGCAACCGATCGTTGCAATTTACTCGATTGTTGCTCGCTCTGCTCAACCTTTCTACGATGCGGATCCTGCATGCGCCCCGAAGTGTTGATTGGACCGCACCTTTAACGAAGTAGGACCGCTTCGATCGAAAGGCCAGGACCGAATGCCAACATCACGCATGGAAAAGAACCATCACCACCTAATGACAGATCGCTGTCTAGCAGACGCTCGAGGACAAAGAGGACTGTTGGTGAAGACATATTGCCAAAATCAGCCAGTACCGATGTCGACGCGGCCCACTGGGATTCTTCAAGCGATAACGCGTTTGCGCATGATCGCAAGATCTTTGGGCCTCCCGGATGAATCGCCCAGTTTCGAACCCGATCGATCGTCAAATCGTGTTCGGCCAACCACTGTGTCATCCATTCACGAAGCGACCGTTCGATCACAGCCGGGACCTGCGCCGACAACGACATTTCAAAGCCATGGTCGCCGATTCGCCATCCCATCAGGTCGTCCGTTTCGGCAAGCAGCGTAGAGCCGGTTGCCGTTACGCTCGGTGCGCGCTCGCTGCGGTTTTCCGATACGCTTGACGCGTTTGACGTCCGTTGCCCTACGACTGCCGCGGCGCCGTCGGCAAACAACGCGTTCGAAACGATGTGTTCAGGATCCCAACCGTACTGCTGATGCAACGAACATAATTCGACCGCGCAAATTAAAAGCCGTGCATTTGGATCGGCTTCCGCAAACGCTTTCGCAACGCGCAAACCATTGATCGCGCCATGGCATCCCATGAAGCCGATGTGAGTTCGTTGGACACCAAGGTTTAGTCCGCAGCCAGTGATAAGGGCGAGGTCAATTCCCGGGGCCGCGAATCCGGTGCAAGATACGGTGATCAAGTGAGTCACCTCATTGGCTTGCCAACCGGCGGACTCGATTGCCCGTCGTGCGGCCACGATCGCCAACGGACCGGCATGCTTTTCATAAGCATTTAGCCGAGTCGCGGTCGAAGGTCCGCGATCGTCAGGTCCACTCGCAGGCGGATAGAACGATTGAGTGACAGACTGTTGGTGTTCGACATGCCGCAGCAATCCCGTTTGTATGGAATCCATGGTTGCGACCGCCAACCCTTCTTCGGATTCTGCTGCCGGTATCGACGCGTCGGCTCGCGTAAGAGATTCGCTTTCACCGTTTTGCTTTACGTTATCTCTCCCAGGTCTGCCGGACTCGACGGCAACGCTATGCCGAAAACGAACTCCGGACCGTCGATACAATCCGCTGATCACTCGAGATCGGGACTCGGTGTCTCCTGTCAATGTCTCCGCAATCGCAGCGGCGTCCTCTTGTGCGACCCCATACTTCGGCGTCGCCGTCCCCAACCCTTCAATCTTAAAACCCATCTTGCTTTCCAATGTAAGCCACGCACATGTTAGCTCTGTACGTCGCATGTTAGCTCTGTACGTCACGCTTGAACTTGTACGTCGCGTTTGAAGTCGACCGCGCCATTCTGTCTTGACTCGATGTCGCTCTGGGCCTATCCAAGGAATGACATCGGCAAAATCAAAGTCCCCTCAAACAGCGTCTGGCAATTTATGAGCCAACGTCGCAAACTCGATGATGCTACGCCGATAACTCGACATCGAATTGGTCGATTAATCGCCCGGTTAGCTTGGGAAATCTTGCCGCAATCGAAACGCCAAATTTCGCGACCGTAGGGTGGCGAAGCAACCAAGCTAGACGCCGGCACGTCCGCTGACTTTGGTAAATCTGACGACGCCAATCTTGTGCCCAATCTGCTTCTGCAGTCTCAAGGTCCCCGCTGACAGCAATTTTGACCGATCGTGTGACGAGGGCCCCGCCGTGCATTGCCCATGCCATCCCCTCCCCGGTGAATGGTTCGACATAACCAGAAGCATCCCCGACGACAAAAACACGTTCGCTTGCCACCCGATTGATCGACCTGCTAAGTGACGGCGTTCCACGCCATTGCCGCCTATCACCAAGCGACATTGTTGACGCCGGAAGGCTTGGAAACCCCGCTTCACCCAATAACGCCGAAAAGGCCTTTTCGGGTGATCCGCATGCACGCAGAAACGTTGGATCGACAGCGGCGGCCAAGTTCACATCGCCACCCTCGACCAATACAAGCCCCGCGTATCCCCCAGACGCTGCCGCCATGTGAATGGTGTGCGGGCGAACCCAAGGCATCGAATCACGTCCTTCGATGACAACCGCGCCAATTCCAACGTGCGAACTTTCTGCGATGCGTTCTTCGAACTCAGTCGACTTTAGACTTGGATGTCCCAAACCGTCCGCAACAACGATGGCTTTCGCCTGAATACAAATTTCGTTTTGTTGCCTGACCGAATTCAGTCGAACGCCACGCGTTCCGTTTGGCTGCGCATCGGCCGCGCTGCTCGCTGGTGCTTCAACTGTCGCCGTCACACGATCGATCACCGACGCCCCTGCTTCGATTGCCGCAGTAACTAGCAATCGATCAAGCCGGCTACGTGAAACGGCCAAACCTTCTGGAACACGTCGCTCCAATTCACCCCCAAAACCTTTCAGCCAAAACGAATGCGTGGACTGCCCCTCAAGACGACGCACGGCGTCATGTAGACCGAGTGACGTCAAAACGCGCAATGCGCGATGGTTCAAGCATGCCCCGCAAACTTTGTGTTTGCCGAGTGCGTGTCGTTCGATCAGCAACGTTTTCAGTCCAGCCTTGGCCGAACAGATCGCCGCAATTGCTCCCGCTGGCCCTCCGCCGATGACGACACATTCCCAATGTCGCTCTAGTCCATCGAGTTTAGCCTGAACATCATGGATCATGTCTTTCCCCAACGCAAAAGGAAACGCTGTGGCCAATGTCTTTTTAGTTCGATCGGCCGCATGCATGCTTGCTCAGTTAAACGCAAGACTTCCGATGGTGTGAACGCAGCGCGGACCGATTGCGGTCCATCAAAATGAACGATCTTTGAGCGGGAAAGTAGACGGCAGCCAGCCCAAGCGAGCATATACCCGCTCAATGTACGTCTCAGATCGTCGACGAGGACGCAGTGCTCGCACTTGGATGCCATGTTCTTTAACAAAATGACCGCATCTTGTTCGGTAAGATGATGGAGGAATAGCGAACTCATCACAATGTCGTATCCCTCTGGAACGTCGTCCGCAATCACGTCCGCTTGAATGAACTTGTGCTGCCGCGGGTTCACGTTTGCAGGGTTTTGGTGGGCATAACGCAATGCTTGTTCGCTGATGTCGCAACCGTCAATCGTTAACTCAACACCACTCTGCTTTGCCCGGCGAGCGATCGAAAAGACAGTGTCGCCTCCGCCGCAAGCAACGTCCAAGATCCGTAGGGGACGATTGTTTAACCGAGTTCGCTCGGCACATATTGCTGACCAAAGGACCGAAACGCTGCGACTGAAATAATTGATCCTTCGCAATCCCGCTAGTGCCGTGTGATGACGATCGACGTCAAGCCCCGGATCATCCATTAATTCAGGCACGAGCCGACGTTGTCGCAACATCAAAGAAATTCACATGCCTTGTTTCTGAACAGCCCCATACTTAACCGACTCACAGATCGACCGCCCCTTCCACGTTAAATGATTTGAAGCCCCCCATAACGGGAACTTCCGAGGACAACGTCGCGAGCCAATGTTTCGTCAGTGTAGCAAAACGTCAACTTCAGATTCGGAGACGTTTCTCGGGGAGACTCCGTGCCCCCCCCTGCTAAGCAGGCAAACACGAGTCTTTGGGTTTAAACATCTGGATAACACCTTCCCGCTTGCGGGAGGGTCGGACGAGCAAACGGCCGGGGAGGG